>NZ_JBQHXR010000023.1:0-43872 GCF_052063365.1 Blautia sp. HCP3S3_G3
AGTACGGTAACGTATGGAGCTGACTGCTACTAATCGGTCGAGGGCTTGTCCAAAAGCAAGGTTAAGAGATTTTCAGGGAAATGTCAGACATGTATGTAGTTTTGAAGGTGCAAATCTTCATATTCCTCCTTAGCTCAGTCGGTAGAGCATGCGGCTGTTAACCGCAGTGTCGTTGGTTCGAGTCCAACAGGGGGAGTTAAAAGTCCTCAAAAATCAGGGCTTTTTTTGTGAAAAAATACTTGCAAGGCGGGCTGGTTTATGGTAATATAATATTCGTCGCCGAGGTAAGTAAGCGAAGTATTTTGGCTCCATGGTCAAGCGGTTAAGACACCGCCCTTTCACGGCGGTAACAGGGGTTCAAATCCCCTTGGAGTCATTTAAAAATAATAAAAAATGAGATTTTTCTGTGGCTTGATTCCAACATTTGGTGTATAATACATCATGGAAGCGTTGTATGCCGATGTGGCTCAATTGGCAGAGCAGCTGATTTGTAATCAGCAGGTTATCGGTTCGAGTCCGATCATCGGCTTTTTGGACCTTTAGCTCAGTTGGTTAGAGCAACCGGCTCATAACCGGTCGGTCCTGGGTTCGAGTCCCCGAAGGTCCATTTTTTAAATATTTTTTGGCCCAGTGGCTCAGTTGGTTAGAGCGCCGCCCTGTCACGGCGGAGGTCGTGAGTTCGAGTCTCATCTGGGTCGTTTTTAGTTACATGGGGTCTTAGCTCAGCTGGGAGAGCATCTGCCTTACAAGCAGAGGGTCATAGGTTCGAGCCCTATAGGCCCCATTTAATTAAATAAAAACATGCCGCAGTGGCGGAACTGGCAGACGCCCGGGACTTAAAATCCCGTGGGTAGTGATACCCGTACCGGTTCGATTCCGGTCTGCGGCACTTAAAAACTCTTGAGTTTCAAGGGTTTTATTTTTTTGTGTTGCTTTTCGTGTTGCATGGTTCAGAGAAGTGGGTGTTTGCTATACTGCTCATTGCTTTAGTTTTATCTGCCATGGTATGCCTGTAAACAGTTATTAACGTTCTATCATTACCCATTGATCAGTATCTGACCTTTTACAATTCCAGCCAAGCGCATGTAGCTGCGCTTCAAAAGCATTTATCTTTACAAAGAATTCATCTGATTCTCTATCTCATTGTTGGTCTGATGTTTCGATTGCCATATCTACACTCTTCCCTGATAGCTAAGCTGGGTTTTCTTTTATTTGTTCCGCTTTTCACGTTATTATAATATCATCACAAATTATTGCGCAGTAAGATATATGAAAATGGAAAATATAGAAAAAGCTGCACTATGTTATTAACATAAAATTACTCTGTTGTTACCGAACAGGGAAAAAATAGGTTTCTTTATTTTATCGGCTTTATTTATGTGAACTGCAGTGTTATTATTATTGTAACTCTGGTTTCTGTGGCAACATTTGTCATTTACAGAAATCAGAAAGGAATCAACCGTTTCCTGTATGACTTTATCATTTCAGGGATAACGATTCCCATTAACAATGTAGCGCTGATAAAAGTATCTGATACATTGACATAGCAGATGAAAATACTCCAACAATATTTCAGAGAAAATATATTGCTGAAGCAATGCGTCGCAGGCAGAGAATCCTGAAAGGCAGGATTCTTGTCTGTATCTAAGCATCTAAGACAGGAGAGTAGAACAGATGAAATTTACAAACGGTTTTTGGCAGACTGCTGACGGGATTACCCCACTGTATGCAGTAGAATACGCAGATTCCAGAGTTAACGGAAGTGAACTGACCGTATATGCTCCGGGAAAACACATTACATCAAGAGGAGATTGTCTGAATCTTGGAATTCTCACAGTGAAACTGACGAGTCCCATGGAGGATGTAATCAAAGTTTCCATCACTCATTTTGAGGGGAAACAGTATCCGGGACCGTTTGTTCAGATTGCAGATACGAATCCGAATGTGACGATCGAGGAGTCTGAGGATTCCATTATCTACAAAACAGGAAACACCAGAGCTGTTATTGATAAACGGCCAGATTCCTGGGGAATCCGTTTCTATGATGGAGAGAGAGAGCTGACCAATACGGGTTACCGCAATATGGCTCACATGACAAACGGAAAAAATCATAAATGCTATATGGTAGAGCAGCTTGCGCTGGATGTGGATGAGTATGTATACGGTCTTGGTGAGCGCTTTACTCCATTTGTAAAAAATGGCCAGGTAGTGGAAATGTGGAATGAAGACGGCGGAACAGCCAGTGAGATCGCTTATAAGAATATTCCATTTTATATTACCAATAAGGGTTATGGTGTGCTGCTGGATAATGAGGGAGATGCAGCTTACGAGATTGCAAGCGAAAAAGTAGAACGTGTGCAGTTTTCCGTGGAAGGAGAACGTCTGGATTATTATGTGATTAATGGACATACGCCCAAAGGTACGATTCAGAAATATACAGAACTTACCGGAAAACCGGCTCTGCCTCCGGCATGGTCCTTTGGCGTATGGCTGACCACTTCCTTTACTACCAATTATGATGAAGAGACCACTTCCAGTTTTATCCAGGGAATGGCAGACAGAGATATCCCGCTTCATGTTTTCCATTTTGACTGCTACTGGATGGAAGCTTATGAATGGTGTAATTTTGTATGGGATCCCAAAACATTCCCGGATCCTAAGGGAATGCTGAAGAGATATCATGACAGAGGCCTGAAAATCTGTGTATGGATCAATCCATACATTGGGCAGAAGTCTCCTCTTTTCCAGGAAGGCATGAAACACGGCTATCTGGTAAAGAAGACCAACGGAGATGTATGGCAG
Source organism: Blautia sp. HCP3S3_G3 (assembly GCF_052063365.1). Taxonomy (NCBI): domain Bacteria; kingdom Bacillati; phylum Bacillota; class Clostridia; order Lachnospirales; family Lachnospiraceae; genus Blautia; species Blautia sp. HCP3S3_G3. The sequence continues at coordinate 2,803 of NZ_JBQHXR010000023.1, forward strand.
ACAGATTTGTGGCAGGCAGGAATGGGGCTTGTGGACTTTACCAATCCGGAAGCTGTGAAATGGTATACCGGAATGCTCAAATCCCTTCTTGACATGGGAGTAGACTGTTTCAAAACGGATTTCGGTGAAAGAATTCCTGTGAAGGATATTGCTTATTACGATGGTTCTGATCCTGTCAAAATGCACAATTATTATACATTCTTATATAATGAGGCTGTATTTAAGCTTCTTGAGCAGGAGAGAGGCGAAGGCGAGGCAGTTCTTTTTGCGCGGTCTGCTACGGTTGGCGGGCAGCAGTTCCCTGCACACTGGGGCGGTGACTGTTCTGCGACCTATCCGTCTATGGCTGAAACAATCCGTGGTGGTTTGTCTCTGGCCTGTGCAGGATTTGGTTTCTGGAGCCATGATATCGGTGGTTTTGAGCAGACAGCTCCGGCAGATGTTTACAAAAGATGGGCACAGTTCGGTCTTCTCAGTTCTCACAGCCGTTTCCATGGTTCTACTTCCTATCGTGTACCGTGGCTGTTTGATGAGGAATCCTGCGATGTAGTGCGGAAGTTTGCAAAGCTGAAATGTTCCCTGATGCCGTATCTGTACCGCCAGGCAGTTCGTACCCATGAAGAAGGCATTCCGATGATGCGTCCGATGTTTGTGGAATTCCCGGAGGACAGAGCATGTGAACCTCTGGACAAACAGTACATGATGGGTGATTCTCTTCTGGTGGCTCCGATTTTCAAGGAGAGCGGGGAAGTGGAATATTATCTCCCGGAAGGAAAATGGTTTAATATTCTTACGAATCAGGTAGTAGAAGGCGGAAAATGGCAGAAAGAAACGCATGATTATTTCTCTATGCCGCTTCTTGTACGTCCGAATGCGATTTTTGCAGTTGGAAATTGTGATACAAAGCCGGATTATGAGTTTTGTGATGGTGTAACGCTGTGCCTGTCTGTATTTGAAGACGGAGCAGAGGCATATACAGAAATTACGGATATCAAAGGTAAGACAGTGATGACTGCACAGGCCGTGAGAAAAGGGGATACGATTACGCTTCATGTGGAAGGCGGAAACGGAAACTGGAAGTATCAGGTGCTTGGAGATGAAAGTGTTTCGGTAGTTGTGAAATAAATATATTATATCTGGAGCGTGTTTTGAAATTCGCTCTGAGGAAAAGGAGTTTTGCAAAGTGACCGGGTTACCGGCTGCGGAGCAGGGCTCCTTTTTATTCGGGTAAGGATATAGAATAAAAAATTCTATTGTGATATACTTCCTATAAAGACAAATTAGGATTGATGGAGGAAAGGTATGAAATATCATCAAATATTTATTATGAAAAATGGAAAAGAAGCCTGTCTCAGGAATGGTATGGCATCCGATGGACCTGAAGTGTTTGAGCATTTTATTGTTACACATGAAGAAACAGATTATTTGCTTTCTTATCCAGATGAAAATAGTTTTGATGCGGAACAGGAAGCCTTGTTTTTGGAAAGAAAAACAGAGAGCATCAATGAAATTGAGATTATTGCGGTTGTAGATGGAAAAGTAGTGGGAACTGCTGGAATTGAAGCTGTAGGAACAATGTATAAGGTAAGACATCGAGCCGAATTTGGTATCAGTGTGTTAAAGGAATATTGGGGACTTGGATTAGGAACTGCTTTGCTGCGCGCATGTATTCAATGTGCGAAAGAAGCAGGTTATGTTCAATTGGAATTAAATGTAGTTGCAAACAATACACGGGCAATTGCAATTTACAAAAAAATGGGATTTGTGGAATATGGACGAAATCCAAAAGGATTTCATTCACGTATAAGTGGATTTCAGGAAGTCGTTTATATGCTGTTAAATCTATAACAGATAACTTCCGGCTTTTCTGAAATGTGTAGACCGGGATTTTGCAGAAATATCAATGAAAAGAGAACCGCGGAGAGTGGCTCCGGATATCCAGGAACCGAAAAAATTTATCATGAGTAAATGCAAAATTCTTTGCCATTTTTTTATAAATTTTATAAATTTATTAGAAATTGGACAAATTCTCCTCACATTTATACGATATGATATATACATCTTAAAAGTCAAACCGCTTTTAAGATGCCGGTAACACTTCAATGCCGGGAGCGTTGCCGGAACTCTTTCCTTTCCCTAAAAAATAAAACCAAGTAAACCGCCGCCTAGCTGCTAAGATCGTCAGCAGGCGGCGGTTTTAGTGTGCGAAATTTTCAGAGAGAAGTTCCGGGAATACTTTCTTACGGTCTGCGGAAGCGGTTGAAGCAGGAGAAAATTTCCTGAACACGAGGCATGGCATAGCCGCAGGGGATACTGGAACCGTCCGCAAGGAACGAGAGTCCTTTTTTGCGAAGCTGGTCATCCAGATACAGGACGATCTCCCCGAGAGTCCGTTTTCCGTCAATCAGGTGTTCCACTGCATATTTCAGAAGCAGTCCAAGGGCAGCGGTCTGTTCACTGTCTGTAATCTGTTCGATATAGCGAAGGTCGATTTCCTGTCTGTCCAGAGAGAATCCGTCTTTTCCGTGAACTTTTGTTTTCAGAGGGAACCGGAAAGCCGGTTTTGTCATAATCCGGGTTCTTTCTGGCAGCTGGAAGGCGGGGATTACAGAGCCGGGAAGAGGATACTCCCTGCACAATTCTTTGACATGCTCTGTGATATCCACTGCACGATAATTGTCCATTTGGATGATCGTGTCTGCAATGTGAAAAAAGGCACCGGAGCTTCCGGCTACCAGAATGGTGGAAATACCGGCTTTTTCATACAGGTCAGCTGCACGCTCCAGAAAAGGCGTAATGGGTTCTTTTTCCCGCTGGATGACTTTCTGCATGAAGGCGTCGCGAACCATAAAATTCGTGGCAGAAGTATCTTCATCCAGCAGGAATACACGGCTGCCGGATTCCATTCCTTCTATAATTCCGGCAGCCTGAGAAGTACTGCCGCTGGCATCCTCTGTAGAAAAACAGCGGGTGTCTTTTTTGTTCGGCAAATCATTGATAAAAAGAGAAATATCTGCATCTTTGACGAAGCGGCCGTCTTCTGAACGGAGTTTCAGGGCTGTCTCATCGGTGATTACATATTCCCGTCCGTCTCCCGGAATGTGGTTGTAAACCCCAAGCTCCAGTGCGTTCAGAAGGGTGGATTTTCCGTGATAACCGCCTCCTGCAATGAGTGTGATGCCTGTGGGAATTCCCATACCGGTAATGGTTCCTTTGTGTGGAAGATCCATGGTGATTCGAAGGGTTTCCGGTGATGCAAAAGGTATGGAATTTTTCATAGGGCGGGAGGAAATGCCGCTTTCTCTGGGAAGCACAGAACCGTCTGCAACAAAAGCAGCAAGGGAACGGCGGTTCAGTTCCTGACGGATCCACGCCTGGTCTTCTGCGAGAAAAATAGCCTGTTCCAGATGACTGTGGTTTAAATTCCGGTAAAAGAATGCCTTCTGTACACATACAGGAAGAAAATCAAAAAGAATTTTTTCAAGTTCCGGGGCATTGATGGTGCGTCCGTTGGACGGAAATCCGATAAAGAACCGGGCAGTAATGCCTTTTTCTGTGATTTCGCAGGCAGTGCGTTCCAGAACTTCCTGACCGCAGTGTGTGACAGAAATCAGACCGCTTTTGCCGGAGCCTTTGGCGCGGAAGGTATAGCGGTTTACCTGTTGTTCAAATTGTCTGGTAAGATAATCGCAAAGTGTGATGCGGCCGATTTTCTCCTGATAATATTCTTTGGGAAATCCGGCATCCTGGTGCGAAATCCGCACACTGATGTGTGACGGGGAGGCGAAAGGATCTCCCTGTACATGGTCGATGGATAAGATATATTTCTCAAACTGATAGGCACCTTTCAGTGATTTATAAGCAGGATAGCTTTTTCGGTGAATGGAATGGAGCATGTGCTGCAGGTCAGAAGCATGATGCATGGTATGGTTACCTCCTTTGGGATTTTTGTGACGTTCCGTGCATTGATTCGTAAGTAAGCAGGTGTCGTTATTGATGCATAAAAACATGAATTCAGAGCCGGATGTCATTTATATACTATAGTAAACAGGAGAAAATTAAGCAACTGATTTCTTTGAAAAAATCGCAGTCACAACGCTGATGGACAGTGGGAATATCGCATGAGAAAATACCGCAGGAGAGAATACCACAGGAGGGAATGCCACAGCAGGGAAATGTTTTGACAAATCATCATTCCGGGAGTAATCTGAATGCAGGAATACTTTTGCAGTCTGTGATAGAAAACATGTGAGATGTACGGGTTAAAGTGTGTTTGAAAATTCGACAGGTGTATGGCATAAAAAGTGCCTGTCATATAGATGTATAGGAAAGAAAGGAACAGGTATGAACAAGAGGATCGTGATTGCAGGTGCCGGAATTCTGGATGTTCTGGTGTGTCCTGTGGAGAATCATGTTTTTGAAAAAGGTTCTGTTCCTGTGGATACTATAAAAATATCCACAGGCGGAGATGCGCTGAACGAAGCCACTGTACTGGCAAGACTTCTGGAGAAGCCCGGGAGTGTGGAACTGCTTACGCTTGTGGGAGAGGACAAGGCCGGAAGTATGATTCTGGAACATTGCCATAGAGAGGGAATTGGAACAGAGCTGTTTACCGTGGACAATTCCGTGCAGACGGGTGTCAATGTGGTGATGGTCCAGAAGGATGGAAACCGCAGTTTTTTTACAAATCCGAAAAGTTCTCTTAGAAAGCTTGCACCCGGGCATTTTTCCGGACTTTTTTCCGGTGCGGGACAGGAGACGGACGGGATTTTCTGCCTTGCCAGTATTTTTGTGTCGCCGGAACTGGGAGGGGATGCACTTGCGGAGATTTTTGGCAGAGCAAAACAGGAAGGGATGATTGTCTGTGCGGATATGACGAAGTGCAAAAACGGTGAGACAACAGAAGATATCCGTGAAGCTCTGTCTTATGTGGATTATCTTTTTGCAAATAAAGAAGAGGCAGCGATGGTTACCGGTGCAGTTCAGACAGGAGAGATGGCAGAACGTTTTCTGGCCTGCGGCGTGGGGACTGTGGTAATCAAATGCGGAGCAGATGGATGTTTTGTAAAAAACAGAGACATCGCCGGACAATTTCCTGCACTTCAGGGAATCCGCTGTGTGGATACGACTGGTGCGGGAGATTCTTTTGCAGCAGGCTTTCTCTGGGGACTTTCGGAAGGAGTGACGCTGAGAGAATGTATCTGCCGCGCGAATATCTGTGGAGCTCTGGCAACAGAAACGGTAGGGGCAAGTGAGGGTGTCCGGAGCCGGAAGCAGGTCAGGGAAATTTTGGATAAGTATGGAAATACCATGGAAAGTGTTTTATAATATCGTAAGTATGGGAATGATAGAAAAGAAAGGCGGAAGAAACATGGAACGAAGAAATGCATGGCTTACCTATACGGAAGCAGAAGAAAAAGAACTGGAGCAAACAGCTCTTTTATACCGTCATTTTCTGGATGCCGGCAAGACAGAAAGAGAATGCGTGTCCAGAATTATTGAAGAAGCAGAGGCAGCAGGCTATGTTTCCCTTGAGAAAAAAGCTGCAGCCGGAGAACAGTTAAAGGCAGGAGATAAGGTATATTCTGTCGGTATGAAGAAAATCATTGCTCTTTATCATATCGGACAGGAGCCTTTGGAAAATGGTATGAATATTCTTGGCGCGCACATTGATTCCCCGCGTCTTGATGTGAAGCAGAACCCGTTATATGAAGATGCAGATCTGGCATATCTTGATACGCATTATTACGGTGGCGTTAAGAAATACCAGTGGGTAGCACTTCCTCTGGCACTTCACGGTGTGATTGTCAAAAAGGACGGAACTGTTGTAGATGTCAATATCGGAGAGGCAGAAGAGGATCCGGTGGTATATATCACAGACCTTCTGATCCATCTTGCGGGAAGGCAGCTTGAGAAAAAAGCATCGGAAGTAGTGGAGGGCGAGAATCTGGACATTCTGATCGGAAGCCGTCCGCTGGCAGACCTTCCGGATGAAAAGAAAAAAGAAGCAGTCAAAGAAAATATCTTAAGAATTCTGAATGAGAAATACGGCGTTGAAGAAGAAGATTTCCTTTCTGCAGAACTGGAAGTGGTGCCTGCAGGCAAAGCAAGAGAATGCGGACTGGACCGCAGTATGATCGCTGCCTACGGACAGGATGACCGTGTCTGCGCATATACTTCTTTCCTGGCTATGCTGGAAATGGAAAATCCGAGACGCACAAGCTGCTGTCTGCTTACGGATAAAGAAGAAATCGGCAGTGTAGGAGCTACCGGTATGCAGTCCAGATTTTTTGAAAACAGTGTTGCGGAACTTATGGAATGCTGCGGATGCTATTCGGAACTGACACTGCGCCGTGCACTGCGCAATTCCAGAATGCTGTCCTCTGATGTAAGTGCCGGGTTTGATCCTGCTTTTGCAGAGTGCTTTGAGAAAAAGAACGCTGCTTTTCTCGGCAGAGGAATTGTTCTGAATAAATTTACCGGCGCCCGCGGCAAGTCCGGTTCCAATGATGCCAATGCGGAATATGTTGCCTGCGTGAGAAAAATTTTTGACAGCCATCAGGTTGCTTTCCAGACAGCAGAACTTGGCAAAGTAGATGTTGGCGGCGGCGGAACGATTGCATTTATCGCAGCACTCTATGGCATGGAAGTCATTGACAGTGGTGTAGCTGTATTGAGCATGCACGCGCCCTGGGAAGTTACCAGCAAGGCAGATGTTTATGAGGCAAAGAAAGCATACAAGGCATTCCTGCTGGATGCATAAAGTTTTCTGTATTGTGAAATAAGAGATCTGCAGGAAAAAGGTATCTCTGATGCAGAGAATTCTGCGTTGGAGATACCTGTAAAGTAAAGAGGGAATTCTGCGTTGGAGATACCTGTAAAGTAAAGAGGGAATTCTGCGTTGGAGATACCTGTAAAATAAAGAGGGAATCTGGTTTGACAGAGTCCTGGAAGCAGGAAAACGGTACTGGTAAAAACGACTGATAAAAAAATGAAAAAAATTTTAAAATAAGTGTTGACAAAAATGATTATATAGGGTAGAATACTCATTGTTGCGAAGGTGATTCGCAAAAAGATGTGCGTTTAGCTCAGCTGGATAGAGCGTTTGGCTACGGACCAAAAGGTCGGGGGTTCGAATCCTCTAACGCACGCTAATAGGAAGAATCGGGTATCAAGCCCGGTTCTTTTTTTGTATCGTCAGGAAAGTGCTTTGCATTTTCCTGTGATACCCAAAAGCCCTCCGGGCAGGATCGCACTGTGGCGGAGAGGAATGATATTGCGTCACAATTTGTGGGAAATTTGACTCAAATGAGGGAGGAAAGACGGCGATGGAGTTATGGGAAGAAGTCGCAAACAGTTTGAATGAAGAGCAGCAGAGACAATTGCAGCAGGCGATAGAGAGTATGTTTGCAGAGAAAGGGATGCAGGAGAAGCAGGATAAAGTAGAACGATTCAAACGGTTGAATCAATATGTAAAGCCTGGACAGATTCTTTTTGTTGGTTCCAGTCTGATGGAACAGTTCCCGATTTACGAGTTTCTGCAGGATTTTGACATTCCACTGACTGTTTATAACCGCGGAGTAGGCGGTTATACAACGAAAGAACTGCTGGACAATATGGATGCCTGTATCTATGACCTGAAACCGGCTCATATTTTTATCAATATTGGTACCAATGATCTGAATACTGCAGATTATAGCTGTGAAGCATTGATCGGGAATTATCGCCGGATACTCAATGGTATTCGTGAAAATCTTCCGGAGGCAAAGCTGTATATGCTTGCTTATTATCCTGTCAATCCGGAAGCGGCAAAAGATAATCCCGGAATGCAGGAGATTTTGAAAATCCGGACAAATGCACGCATAGAAGAAGCAAACAGGGCAGTTGCTGTACTTGCAGAAGAAGTTGGGGCAGTATATCTGAATGTGAATGACGGAATCCGGGATGAGAAGGGAAATCTGAAAGAAGAATATACCATAGAAGGGATGCATATGTATGCGAATGGTTATAAGCCTGTTCTGGATGCGCTGCTTCCGGTGCTGAAGTCTCTTTCATGAAGAAAAATTGTGGTATAAAAGAAACTGCGATATAAAAAGAATTTACAGAAAATATAAAGGGAACTATACACAAAGATAAATAGAAAAATATACAGAAAAGAATACAGAAAAGAATGCCTGCCGTTTGCTTTGAAAACTTATGGCAGGCATAATATTAAAAAAATACTTTGGTACCTTGACAAATAGAAAAACCGGTAATATTATAATATCAAGGTACCGAAAGAAATGGAAAGGGAATTCCTATGAAAGAGTTTGATGAAAAAAAATGCAAGTATTATCATGAATGTCATGGACATTTTAATATTGAGGAAGCATCACTGCTATCATTACTTGTACGCTGTGGATATATCGCAGAGAAAAAAAGCGGACGGCAAAGAGGACAGAATCGGATATTAAATATTTTGCTGGATACTCCGAAGATCAGTCAAAAATCTTTACAGAAGCAGCTTGGAATTGAACCGGGTTCCATCAGTGAGATTATTTCCAAGATGGAACAGAAGGGGCTGCTTCGACGTGAGAAAGATGAGGAAGACCGCAGGAAGATGATCGTATGCCTGACAGAGAAGGGAAGAGCAATGGCTGAAGAATCCCGCCAGGGCAGAGAGGAAGAAGATTATTTTTCGGCACTACAGCCGGAAGAACAGCTTCAGCTGAAAAAGATGATACAGAAACTATTGGTCCAATGGAAAAAAGAAAGAACGATAAAACAAAAAATGGAGGAAGATAACAATGGATAATCAGGAAAAAATGACAAATGAAAATAACGTATGTCCCTGCTGTGACCATCACTGCCCAGCAGACAATCTGCACTGTTCCAAGGGAAAAGAATATTTTGGACTCCCTGTAGAAGAAGGTGACCGTGAAAGAGGTCATGGAAGAGGTCATGGAGAAGGCCATTAGAGAAAAGGGCAGCGCAAGAAGGAAGGCAAGAGGGAAGGCAGGAAGGAATGATTGGTGGCACAATTAGAACCTGCAGGAAGTTTCATGTGAGCAGGGAGGAAGTGGTCAAAAACATCATCGAGGAATTTTCTTTAACTGAAGATGAAGCGGAGAAATATATGGGATTATATTGGTAATTTGTAAGCAAGGAAGAGTAATGTGAAAGCATAAAGCAGGATTGAAACAATTGAATCAGATGTTCTGAAAAGTAATTCATAAAACCAACATCGGCATACAGAAATGACATGGAAAAGCCATTTCCGTACGCCGATTTATTTTATCATAGGAAAGTGTTTAGCATTTTCCTATGATAAAATAAAGCCCTCCTGGCAGGATTCTTTCCCACAAAACACAAACAAATGTTCGAAAAAAGTACTTGCATAACAATTGTTTCTGTTATAGAATGACTGTATAACAATTGCTTAAAAATATTTTTATATACGGGTTAGAGCGTGTTTGTAAATTACAGCAGAGAAAGCACAGGTTTCAGCCTTTAATCGGAACATAACCGATAATACCAGGAAAGAGAGCATCTGCATGACGATAGACGATTTCATTATTTATAAAAAAACGATACCTGCAAGAGAACCTGTATTCTCCGATTTTCCTACAGGATTAGAGCCGGAAATTGCCGGTTATCTGAAGCATCAGGGAATTCATATGTTATACTGCCATCAGGCAGAAATGTTTGAACAGGCAAAGCAGGGGAAAAATCTTGTGATTACGACTTCTACGGCAAGCGGGAAGACGCTGAGCTTTTTGCTTCCGGTCATCAGTGAAATTTTGGAAAATTCGATGACAAGAGCGATTTTTGTGTATCCGACCAAGGCGCTGGCGGCAGATCAGTACCGGGCGCTTCTTCCGTGGATTGAATATTTCGGACGGAATCGAATCGATGCGGGGGTTTATGACGGGGATACCCCGCAGGCAGAGCGGAGCCGGATACGCAGACAGGCGAATATTATTCTGACCAATCCGGATATGCTTAATGGTGCCATGCTGCCGAATCACAGCAAGTATGGATTTGATTTTATTTTTTCGAATCTGAAATATGTGGTACTGGATGAACTTCATGTATACCGGGGAGCATTTGGTTCTCATATGGCCAATGTACTTCGGCGCTTGTCCCGTATCTGCAGATATTATCATTCACAGCCGCAGTTTTTGTGCAGTTCTGCCACAATTGCCAATCCTGCGGAACTGGCGGAAAAAATCTGCGGGACGGAGTTTGTCTGTATTGACAGGGATGGTTCCGGGACTGCACAGAGAGAATACTGTCTGATACAGCCGCCGAAGATTACGGGCAGAGATGAGAAATATTACTGTCAGCGGTCGGTGACAAATGTTGCTGCAGATATGCTTCCGGAACTGATGGAGCAGGGAGAAAGCTTTATTGCTTTTGCGAAATCCAGACGAAATGTGGAAGTAATCCTGAAAGAAACAAGGGATCATCTGGATGGCAGCGGATTTCTCGGGACAGTGGGTGCTGACCGCATTTCCGGATACCGCGGCGGTTATACGCCTCAGGAACGGAAGTCCATTGAACAGAGAATGATCAGCGGGGAATTGCTGGGACTGGTTTCTACCAATGCGCTGGAACTGGGCATCGATATCGGCAAAATATCTTCCACCGTTCTGGTGGGATATCCGGGGACAAGGGCTTCTTTCTGGCAGCAGACCGGCCGCGCAGGTCGAAACAGTAAAAAATGTACCAACTATCTGATTCTGGATCAGCTTCCCATGGATCAGTATATTGCCCTGGAACCAGGCTGGCTTTTTGAAGGAAGCAGTGAGAATGCCATTGCAGATCCGGATAATCTCCTGATCGAGCTGGCACATATCCGGGCGGCAGCTGCGGAGCTTCCGCTGTCTCTGGATGATATGGGAGTGTTTCCGGATCTTGGAGAAGTCATACCGGTCCTTCTGAAAATGGAAGAAGTGAGAAATCAGGGCGGACGATTTGCCTGGTCCGGCGGTCAGTATCCGGCAGGGGATTTTTCTCTCAGAAACATTGACAAAAACCGGTATCAGCTGCTTCATCAGGAAACGGGAAAAGTAATTACGGAGATGGATGAGAGTCAGGCATTTCACGAACTATATGAAGGTGCAGTCTATATTCATGACGGAGAATTTTATCAGATTGTAAAAATGGATATGGAAAGCAAGATGGTATACGCTGTGCCGTTTAACGGCAATTATTATACAGTTCCCGGAGATGAGATTAATATCCGTATCATTCACTGCAGCAGAGAACAGAACTGGAAGAGAACGGATATGCATTTTGGCGATATCAATGTGGCGGATTATGTGTATATGTACAAGAAGCTGCAGTTTCACACACAGCAGAATATCGGATATCAGCAGCTTGCCAGCCCTCTGAGCAAAAATTATGATACAGAGGCTGTCTGGCTGAAACTGCCGCGGAATGTGGTTCGTGCATATCGGAGACTGCTCCAGCCGGATGGATCCGGAAGATATGTGCGGAATAATCATTTTGACGGGTTGTCTTTTGCGTTGAAAAATGCCGCCTTAATGGTAACGATGACAGAGCAGACCGATATTGGAGTAACCGTTTCCACCAATGCGATGGAGGTGTCCGGACAGACAGAGGATGAGGTGTTTTTGTATTTTTATGACTGTTATACCGGCGGTCTTGGATTTGCGGAAAAAATATTTGAGATGATGCCACGTGTGGTGGAACAGGCTGTACGAATGGTATCCGGATGCAAATGTGAAGATGGCTGTGCTGCCTGTGTGGGAGATTACAGACTTGATCGCAGGATTGTCCTGTGGGGACTTGAGAATCTTCTGGAAGAATCGGATTTTCCGGATAGCAGGAAACTGGTGAAGTGGGCAGATACAAAATGGATCCAAAAAGAATTCCGGATGTCAGAGCTTCCAGACAGATGGGGAGAATTCTGTGAGAAGACCAGGGGAAACGGTGAGGTATATGCTTCGTTCTTTCAGACCGTATGCAGTGTCAAAACAGCAGGAGAGGCACTGCAGTTATTTGTGAAAGATTCCTTTTATGCCGAGTGGGCCAATATGCCGGAAAATCGTACGGGAATTCAGAACATGATCGGATATTATGCGGAAGTGCCGCCATTGTTCCGAGTGGATATTTTTGCGGTGCCGCAGAATGAGGAAACGGCAGAGGAAGAGGCATACAGGAAGAGAAAATTGTTCAGGCGATACAAGTAATAATTGTGAAAATACGAAGTGCGGAGCAATGCTTTGTATTTTCATGAGATGAATACGTCTTTCAGCAGATGCAAATGAAATATCATAAGGAATTGTAGTATATGGAACTGAATAAGGAACAGCAGGAAGCGGTACAGGATGACAGCAATGTCTGTCTGGTCAATGCGAATGTGGGAAGCGGAAAAACAACGGTTCTCATTTCAAAGATCCGATATCTGTATGAGAAAAAAGGTGTTTCTCTGAAGGATATGATTGTGCTGACTTTTACGAATAAGGCAGCAGATGAGATACGCGAACGTCTGAACCATCAGGGTATAGAAAGCAGAGAAACACCATGGTTCGGGACGTTTCACAGTGTGGCTCTTCGGATGCTGCAGACACTTCTTCCGGTGGAAGAACTGGGGTATACAGAAGAGTTTCGGGTGTGCCTTCCGGAAGAAGAACTGGAGCTTGCGCAGCAGCTGATCGGGCAATATCAATTGAAAATTAAATATAAAAACAGGCTGAGAAAACGTCTGGAGCAGACGGACAGTCATATACGCGGTAAAAAGAAAGATTATCAGGATGATTTTCCGGAACTGCTCAGACTTCTGGAGGAGGAAAAGAAGAAGCAGAATAAAATGACATATCGGGATCTTCTGAAGAATGCGATTTTTCTTCTGAAGACGCATTCGGAAATCCTTTGTCCAGACTGGATTATTGTTGATGAAGTGCAGGATTGTGATCAGATACAGCTGGAGCTTCTGGAACAGATGAAAAAACCGGAAACCCATCTTTTTGCAGTAGGGGATCCCAATCAGGTGATCTATAGCTGGCGGGGCAGTGCGTTTCAGATTTTTTATCAGCTCAGGAAGAAATATCAGGCGAGAGAACTGTCGTTGTCTGTGAATTACCGTTCATCGGGAAATATCCTGGCGGCATCGAAACGATTTCAGCAGAATGGAAGCAGTCTGGAAGGAACAAGGGAACCCGGAGGCAGAGTGGTTATTCAGCAACATTACGATTCTTTTCAGGAAGCGGAATATCTGGCGGAAAAGATCTGCTCTCTGCATGAACAGGGCATGGCATATAGAGAGATTGCGGTGTTTTACAGGCTGCAGAATCAGGCGGAGATTCTGGAAAAAGTATTTGCCCAGAATCAGGTTCCCTGTCAGATTTCTGTGAAAAAGAGTCTGCAGGATATCCATGTGGTGAATTGGTTTATACATGTTTTGCGATTTCTTGCGAATCATGAAGATACTTCCAGTGCGGTATGTGTTCTGTGTGATAAGATGTATGGAGAAGGATGGACGTCGAAGAAAGCACTGAAAGAGCTGACTTCCCTTCGTGAAGGAACATCCCTGTGTTCAGCTTCTGTGCTTCTGCAGAAAATGTGGGAATATGAGGAGACAGGGAAAGATTATGAAGACCTGCCAGACCGGCTGTGTCTGACTCAATATCTACATCCTTCTTCATCCTCTTATCAGAAAGACCGGGAACAGATAGAGAATTTGTTTGTGCAGCTGAGAAATTATAAGAGTATACGGGATTTTTTGAATTCTGTGATGCTGAATGGATTTTCTGTGGAATCCGGGGAAAAAAGGGAAGATGCAGTCAGCCTGATGACACTTCATGCTTCCAAAGGTCTGGAATTTTCCCATGTGTTTATTATTGGAGTCAATGACGGACTAATTCCCCTGCGGTGCAGTGATCCGGACAGTGAGGAAGAGGAGCGGAGACTTTTTTATGTGGGGATGACCAGGGCAAAAGAATATCTGGAGATTTCCTGTTACATCAATCCGGATGGAGTCGGAGTGAGACCGGGCCCCGGCAGATATCTGGCTGTTTTTCCAAAGGAATTTACGGAAATCCCGGAAGGCTTTGGGAAAGACCCGAAAGCTGCAGCGGAACATTTGCAGAAGATGAAGCGCATGGTGCTGGAAGAGCGCCAGAAGACTTCGGCAGATCTGGAAGAGAAAGAACACCGTATGGAAGGCAGCGTCATATCAGAAACCTCTGCTCTACGGGTAGAGCATCCAAAATATGGACAGGGGACGGTGATCCGGGAATCTGATGACATGATAACGGTTGCATTTGACGACTATGGAGAGAAAGAATTGATGAAGGCGTTTTCCATGCTGCAGGAAATATAACGATGATAAAGAGAAAACAGGCAAGTGATATAGTTATGGATGATTTGCTGTACGAAACAGCAGGAAATACAGGGGGTATTCATGCTTGGAAAAACACATATGGCGGTAGGCGTGGCAGTGAGTCTGGCTTTTCTGCGGCCAAAGACCATTCAGGAACTGATACTGGGAACCGGCATTTCGGCAGTGGGAGCGGTGATCAGTGATATTGACAGCGGAACTTCTGAAAGCCATAAAGAGGCGAATAAGATTATATTTGTTTCGTTTCTTGCGGCAGCAGCAATGATTGCGGTTGAATATAAGTGGCATGTGGGCATTTATCAGATGATTATGAGAGACAGCTCTGTTGCGAGAGTTGTGATTGCAGCGGCGGTATTTCTGGTGATTTGTGCATATGGGAAGGAACAGCCCCACAGGTCGTTTATGCATTCTCTGCTGGCGCTTGTACTGCTGACCGGATGTACGGATATTTTTTTGCCGGATATGATACCGTATTTTCAGATAGCGTTTTTGTCGCATTTGGTTCTTGATTTTCTCAATCTCAAAGGACTGCGGCTGTTTTATCCGCTTCAGGGAAGAGTCAGTCTCGGATTATGTTCCTCCAGAGGAATAATGAATCAATGGATGTACAGAGTCGGATTATTGGCGGCAGTTGGAATGTTTGTTCTGTTACTTTTGAATGTCTGGCTGTAATGCCTGTGATGCTGAATAAAGTTACTGTGAACAGAGATTACAGAATGTAAAGAGAAAATAGCTGTCAGACAGAAAAGAATGGAAGTATTATGAAGGGGCACACATGCTTCGGGAAACGGCTTCGATTTTGCTGTAAAAGATATCTGAAATACACAATCCGAACAGATTTGAAATAAAAAAGAAAAGGAGAAGAGTATGACTGTAGAAAGAAATAAAACAATATTTCACACACCACCGGCTGCAGTGCCGAACGGGAATGTAGATGTGTCCGGAGGAGGACGTTGGAAAATCTGGCAGGATGCCGGAACAAAAATAGATGCACCGATTTTGGGAAATGGAGACCTGCTGGCAGCACTGGCTGGAAATTCCCGTTTCCCACAGTTCTGGATCACCACGAATGATTTCTGGCAGATGGAAAGCGCTCCGAACTGGGAGTTTTTCCATGATAACTCTTCTGCAAAATGTGATCCTGCCATGGGTGCAGGCAGTCCTCGTCCGGTAGGAAGAATGGTATTTGATATTCCGGCTCTGGAAAACGCATCCTGGTATACAGAACAGGATTTTCTGACTGCAACGACAACGACTGTCCTGACAGATGAAGAAGGCAGAAAATGTATCATGAAAAGCTGGGTTGCAGCCATGGAAAACGTACTGGTGATAGAATTTGATACCGAACTGGAGCTGGACCTGGAGTATGATTTTTATTTTCCGGATGAAGCCGGAAAAGGATGTGACTGTACGGTCGATATCTGGGGAAGCGGTGAATCGGAAGAAATTCAGAATGGAATGTTTGTGGGAATGATCAGCGGACGTCCGGTGCAGGTGAAACAGATCAGGGGAAATATTGTCAGCGGATACCGGCAGTTCAGTGACCATGTGGATATTCCGACAAAGGATGGATTTGCCGGATGTTTTATTGAAAATCCAAAAGAGCGGGATATGACCTCCAGAATTGCGTCAAAGAAATTAGCTGCAGGTGAAAAAGCCACTTTTGTGCTTCCTGTGCGTTCATGGGCAAAATATTCCAGACCGTATGAGTATGCGGTATCCAGAGCCCGCTGGATGACATATGCAGAGGTTGAAAAGCTGAGAAGTCAGAATTTATCCTGGTGGAAGAGGTTCTGGTCTGTTTCGGAGATCACTCTGGATGATCCGTTGATTGAGGAGAGATATTATCTTTCCAAATATATGCTTGCCAGTGTCTCCAGGGACCCGGAGTATCCGCCAAATATCCTGGGAATCAGTACCTTTGACCGTCCTGCATGGAATGGAAACTATAAGATTAATTACAATCATCAGTCTCCGTATCTGAATCTGATGGTATCCGGGCATTTTCAGCAGTCCGATCCTCATGACAGTCCGTATCTGAAACTGATGGACATTACAGGGGAAATGTCAGAACGTCTTCTGGAACACGAAGGGCTTTATTATCCGTTGGGGCTGGGACCTCATGGCATGGTCAGTGAGGCATTGCTTCTCCATATGAAATCTCCGGCTTTGCATGGTGCATTAAATATGATTTTCCGTTACCGTCTGACAGAAGAGGAAGAATATGCCCGAAAAGTATATCCGTTTCTGCGGGGTATTGCGGATTTCTGGGAAAAGGATCTTGTATGCAGAGATGGCGTCTATCATGTAACAGGAGATGGGATGCACGAGCGGACGGACAGCAATATTTTGGAACATGGCGTGCCGGAAGATCCGGTAAATACACTTGGTTACCTGAAAACCTTTTTTACCTGGATGCCGGTGATTAGCAGTGTACTGGATCTTGATGAGGAAAAGCGGGAGAAATGGACGGAAATTGCAGAACATCTGGCAGATTATCCGAAAGGAACCATTCGCGAAATACAGGAGAATCCGACTCTGTGGACGGAAGCAGAGGTAAGTCTGGAGGAATTGCTTCCGGAAGAACTGATGGATACAGAGATTTATTATGATGAGGGCGTGGGCGGTAAATGGTCTTTTCATTTCCCGGGAAATATCATGCAGATTTATCCGGGAAGTGCCATTGGTCTGGGAAGCAGTCCGGAAAAACTGCAGACAGCCTGGAATACAGTACATATTCATGCTCTGGTGGAAAATGCACTGGGGATACATGAACTGGAAAAAGCAAGACAGTCCGGGGAACCAGTGAAGAATCCGCATTTTTATAAAGCAGGAGCATTTAACGCATCCAATCTGAGCTGCCTGTTTTTTGCAGCAGCAGCGAGAGTGGGATATGATCCGGATATTATCTGGGAAGAAATGAGGCAGATGATTCTTCATCGGGGACTTCCCAATGGATATCTCAAAGAGAATCCCCATGGTATTGAAGAACTGAATACGATTCCGGATGCAGTCCAGGAAATGATGCTTCAGAGTCATGAGGGAGTGCTGCGTATTTTCCCTGTATGGCCGGTGAAAAATCATCCGGAGGCATCGTTCCGGGGATTTTGCGCCTGCGGAGCTTTTGAAGTGAGTGCATCATTAAAGGATGGAATGGTGGATACGGTCACTGTAGTCAGCCATAAAGGACATCCCTGCCGCCTTGTGAATCCATGGCCGGGACAGTATGTATCGGTGCTTCATTCGGATGGTCGTGAAGGAAAATATTCCGGTGAAATGATTGAAATTTCGATGCATCAGGAAGAGAAGGTAACCTTCAAACGCTGGAAATAACAAATGTATACAGGAATTGAAGAATAAGCAGCGGTGAAGAGCCAATGGTAAATAATCAATGATAAAAGATTCATGATAAATAATTCATGATAAATAATTCATGATAAATAATCAGTATTTGGATGGAAAGAGGCGAAAGAGACAGAAATGAGACGGATAGAATTTTCTATTGAAGATAATGGACCAATGATAGAAATCGGTAAGGAATATGAAGTAACAGAATATCTGTCTGCAAATTATTTTTATATGCTTCAGGATTCTCTGGGAATGAGTGCACCGATTCCACTTGCCCAGAGACTGAAATCCCGAAAGGGGGTCGTTGTAGAGAAGAAAAATACTCCGCGTTCCAAGATAGCGGTATTGGAATTTCCTGAGTAAAATATTTGGACAGAGTAACAAAATTATCTAACAGACATACTGCGGAAAATTTCACCCTCTATGGCGGTGATTTCGTCAATAGGGATTTCGGTACCGTCTGAAATCCCATTGTCTGCATACAGTGTAATCGTGCGGTGAAGAAGGTCCAGTTTTTTTATTATACCGGCGGCAAGAGAGTAGGAACCGCCTTCCTTCCGGGAATCCGGGATGAAATAGGTAAAAGTAACAAAAGGGTGTTCTTCCAGGTTTATCTGCAGAAGTCGGAGTCGTTCATCCAGAAGAACTCTGGCATTTTCATCCAGTTCGATACGGGATTCTGTCAGACGGGCAGTTTCCTGTACGGCATCGTCATACCCTGTCAGAGCGGCAAAGGGAGAAAATTGTGCGGCCCTGTCAGAAAGAGACATGTGAGGATGAACCTGTGACTGATGGTGAGGAAGATGAATGATATCATCATAACGGTGCGGATCTTTTGACATGATTTGGATTCTCCTTCTTTCTTTCAGGCTTTGTGTCCGCCGATCTGACGGTTTTTTTCCATGGCGGTAGCACCTTCCTGAAGGTTCATGCCTTTCAGGATGGCGTTTTTTCCGAATTTTTTACGGATGGCAAGAGTAGCCTGCTGGAGCTTTTTTTCGCGTTCCAGTTCGGCATTTTCCTTTTGTTTCTGTTTTTCCAGTTCCGCATAGTCTGTGAAAAGATCAAGCTGTTCAAAAGTTGGTTCCCGATTTGGAATATCTGCTTCATGGATGACATGACCGGCAGAGATGGTGATGCGTCTGATGAGAAGATCACGGTTAACGATCCGGTCATAAAGCTTCATCATGGAATCAGTGATCAGTCTGGTGGAACTGCTGTATTTTCCCAGATTTTCTGTGCCGTGCGCATGTTTGGGGACACGGCGGCCGTACCGGTCGACGGTAACAGGACCGTGATAGCTGCCGGCACGATCACCGGTAAGGTTTTCGATATCGTAACCTACGGTCAGAACCAGCTGGTCAGTGACGAGATTTTTATCCACAAGATCCAGAACCAGAAGATCCGTCATTTCTCTGGTTACCAGCCGGGCTTTTTCAAAGTCATACGGATGTGAGAGAACCTGACCGGATCCTACAGAATTATCCTGTGGTTTATATTGTTTGATTTCAGCAATGGTGCAGGGTTCCCATCCCCAGGCATGGTCGATCAGAAGCTCTGCATTGATGCCAAAAAGTTTATATAAGAGGTCTTCATTGTAATATTCATCAGGCTTTCCGATAGAGCAGCGCGCAATATCGCCCATGGTAAAAAGACCGTTTTCATGAAGTTTTCGGGCATATCCCGTTCCTACACGCCAGAAATCGGTAATTGGTTCATGTGTCCATAAAAGCTGACGGTAGGTTTGTTCGTTCAGTTCCGCGATCCGGACGCCGTTTCGGTCAGCCGGGACATGTTTGGCGACAATATCCATGGCGACCTTTGCCAGATAAAGGTTTGTACCGATTCCGGCAGCGGCTGTGATTCCAGTCGTGTGAAGAATATCCTGGATCATGGTCATTGCCAGTTCTCTGGCATTCTTATGATAAACCGAGAGATATTCCGTGGCATCGATAAAGACTTCATCAATGGAGTAAACGTGAATATCCTCCGGTGCAACGTATTTCAGATAAATACTGTAAATGGAAGCAGATACCTCCATGTATTTGGCCATACGTGGTGTAGCGGTGATGTAAGATAGTTCCAGAGAAGGATTCTTTTTCAGTTGTTCCGCATCGCAAGAAGAACCGGAAAATGCATATGTTCCGCTGGAATCCCGACAAATGGCCCGACAGCGAATGGCATCTGACATTCTTCGGGCATTGATTTCGCGTACTTTCCGTATTACTTCAAAAAGCCGCGGACGTCCGGGAATGCCGTGTGCTTTCAGAGAGGGAGAGACTGCCAGACAGATGGTTTTCGATGTTCTGGAAGCGTCCGCGACCACAAGGTTGGTGGTCATCGGGTCAAGCCTACGCTCCCGGCATTCGACAGATGCATAAAAGCTTTTCAGGTCTATGGCGATGTAAATGCGATCCATATGGCAGTCCTCCTTCCGGGGTGTGCGATAAAGTGTGGTGATTGAGTCGTGTTGTTTTATTATTTTACGTTAAGGAAAGAATATTCAGGATTAGATTGTGTTTGAAAATTTATTCCAGTGATTTCTATGAAAAAACAAAACTCCAGTTCGATTATACGGGACAGGAGATGGAATGTCAAATGGTCTGGAGCGAAAGGGCGAGTGACAGAGTGCAATTCTATTTTGTAATTTTTTCGTTGAAGGTCTGAAAGAAAATTAGTGTTGGATTTTTTTAATTTGGATTAATGAAAGGGAGAATAATCATATGCAGGAATTCAGTTTACTTTATCCGGGAAAGGTGATGCCGGAATATCAGATTTTACCGGAGGATACGGCTCATGATCTGGCGGTGGATGGTTTCTGCAGCCTTCTGTCTGAAATGGAGCCGGAGCGGAAAATTATACGAAGTGTGATGACACATATTACCGGTGATCCGCGTGTGATACAGTATCGATGTGATGTCTTTGAAGATATCCTCCGGTTTCCGCAGCTTCGGGAACAGATGAGAAAACTGCTGGACCGGGTGGACTTTCTGAAGACTTATGGAAGTTTCGGAAAAGAATCGGATGCTTCCGGAGTATGGGATCTTGTGCACAGGCTGGATGAGATGAATGAATATATTCAGTGTGTGCAGGGAATCCATACCTGCCTCAGTGAAGTAGAAATACAGTCTGAAGGATTTTTGGCACTGAAGGAATATGTACGGAAATTATACGAAGATGCCGGATTTTCAGAATTGAAAAAAGATATTGATGCACTGAAAGTAGAGACATCCAAGGTAAAAAGTGTGACACTTGGTGTGAATCTGAATGATCGTTATGAACCATCGGAAGTGGGAATTGTGTCAATCAATGACAAAACGTTTACAAAATCCGGTATTGTGTCAAATTTCTGTGATTTTCTGAATCGAAGAGATGAAATCCAGAAAGGAAATGAATGGAAAAATCAGTATACCTTCCGTACGCCTGGACATGATGCGCTGGAAACAGCAGGGATGGAGCGGGCTGCAATCGCTCTGGTGCCGGGAATGCAGGCAATGGCACTGGCCGGAATGGCAGGAGTGTCTAATGACGCGCCAAGCAGAGACGTGACGCACATTCTGGACCGGGCGATGACTTCCATGCTTACAAGGATTGTAAAAAAACTGAAACATATTCTTTCCAGACATGTTTCTGTCAGTACGACGACAATTTCCGCTCTTTTGCCGGAACTTTTGTATTATATTTACTGGGCAGAATATGTGGAAAAACTGCAGTCACAGGGGTTCCACATGTGCAAACCTCAGATCCTGGACAGCGAAAAGAGAGAAATGCATGCATCCGGATTGTATAATCTGAAGCTTGCCCAGTCATTTATGGAAAAAAAGGAAAGCAGTTCCGGAATTGTGGGAAATGATCTGGATTTTGATGCGGACCATCGTGTGTATATTCTGACCGGGGCGAACAGAGGCGGTAAAACTACGATTACGCAGGCGGTGGGAGTGGCATTTCTTCTTGCACAGGGAGGAATCTATGTTCCTACGGATTCTTTTTCCTTCAGTCCTGCGGATAATATTTTTACGCATTATCCTGCTGATGAAAATCAGACTATGGATCTGGGAAGGCTTGGTGAGGAATCCAGCCGTTTCCGGGAAATCTTTCTGCAGGCAACTCCGCAGAGCCTTTTACTTTTGAATGAGTCATTTTCCACGACCTCGTTTGAGGAAGGATTTTTTATTGCGCGGGATGTGGTTCGTATTTTGCTGAAAATGGGAATTCGTACAATCTTTAATACCCATATGCATAAGCTGGCGCGAGAAGTTGACAGCCTGAACAGGGAGAGCGGAGAAAGCAAGGCGGCCAGTCTTATTACGGAAACAGAAGGAGGAAAGCGTTCTTACAGACTTCGTGTTGCTCCGCCGGAAGGCTTGTCCTATGCGCATGATATCGCAGAGAAGTATGGTGTTACCTATGAATTGCTGGAAGAGGCGAAATATGGAAAGAATCAGTAATTATTCAGTAACAGGAAAATACGGTAATAGAAAATCCAGAAACAGAAAAATACGGTAATAGAAAATCCAGAAACAGAAAAATGCGGTAATAGAAAATGCAGTAACAGAAAAATGCAATAATAGAAAAACACAGTAATAGAAAATGTAGTAACAGAAAAATACAGTAACAGAAAAATACAATAACAGAAAGATATTTTCTCAGAAATAAGAATCCGGTAAAAATAAAAAAAATATTCGTTCCTGTTATATTCTGAGTATAAGAAGACAAAAGAAGACTGGCTGGAATAGTGTACGAAGCAGTTTTGTACTGGTAGAGCGTATTTGAAAATTCAAACACACTCTGGAGCGTATTTGAATGAGATATGCCAGTTCAGGTAAAAGAAAGGAATGGGAATGATGCTGAATCAGACAGAAAATAACAGGGAAAACAACAGAGAAAACAACAGAGAAAACAACAGAGAATGTAGCAGAACGGAGGGTTCAGGAAGAAAAGAGGGATATGACCGGTTCAATAATGAACGGAATTACGGGAAATTATGGTACAGAGCGGTTGGAATCTTTCTGGTTGTCTTGCCATTGCTGGTCAGGTACGGATATCGAGATACCTGGAGAATACCGGAATTTTTGAAGGAATACTGCGAGAATATTCAGCAGATGAATCATTTCTGGGGTATTTATCTCATAACAGCATTTTTGATAATGTACCTGTATTACCGCGGTATTCAGGGAGATGCAAAAGAAATGCAAAGGCGATATCATGACAGTAATGTAGAGGCTGATGATTTTGAAAAAAGACCGGCAGAATTTCTGAGAAAAATTATTCAGATCACACAGGCGAAAAATATTGGTACGGGAGATCTGGAAGTCTGGAAGGATCCGGATCATGAGAAATTTTTGTATGAGAAGCGCTTCAAGGGAATGCTTCTGATGTCACGCAGAGAAGATACAACAGAATATTTTTTCATTCACGGAGCTGAGTGGCCGGAGGAACTTCATATTTTGCTGCTTGGTTGTTCTGCTGCAAGACGGCAGGCCATTCGTGTATTGTCTGAGCAGGGATTTGATTACTGCGAATCCGACGGACGTATCATTCACTTTGTCAGAGAGGACATGCATGTGCGGCTTGCCTATGATAATATGGGATACCAGCTCAGCGGCCTGGAAATTTCCATTGGGGATATGCCGTCTTTTCTGTGCGGAGAAACGCAGGAAGATCAGGATACATCTCTGGAAATACTTTTTGGAATAATCAAAGAAGAGTGCAGACAGAGTCTGGAGGAATTTAAAAAGAGCTTTAACGAAGAAAATAAGGAATAAGAGTAGAAAGATTGCGTGCTTTTACCTTGAAAACATCAGGAAAACCTCGTATAATTGACAATATCAGAGTCAATTCGACACAGTACGAGGGGGTATCCCATGAACAAGACCATAACCATATGTTTTACAAATAATAAGGGCGGGAGCGGGAAGTCCACGACCTGCTCCAATCTGGGAGCAGCGATGGCCCGCGCAGGCAAAAAGGTTCTGATGATCGACGGAGACATGCAGCTGAATCTTTCTCTCTCCTTCTTTCCGGAGGATTGGGTGCTGGAGATGGCAGCAGGCGAGGAGAACCTTTATTATGCAATCGGAAAACAGCAGGATCTTACAGATTTTATCGTACATACACCATATGAGAATCTGGATTTGATTCCGTCTTCTACGCTGATGAGTTCTATTGAATATGAACTTTTTACGAAATGGCAGAGAGAGTTCATTTTGAAGAAGTGTCTGCAGAAGGTGAAGGATTCGGGCGTTTATGATTATATTCTGATTGATGCACCGCCTACTCTTGGCGGCTGGGTCATGAATATCCTGTGTGCTTCAGACCGGGTGATGATTCCTGTGGAAGCAAGCCCGTGGGGGATGTTTGGCCTTGCCAATATGTTTGATTTCCTCAATGAAGTGAAGCAGATCGCGGAGAACCTGGAAGTTCTTGGAATTGTGGTAACGAAGGTGGATACCCGTAAGAATTATTTTAAACAGACGATGGAAACTTTGCGGGAGATGGAAGGAATTTATGTGTTTGATTCCTGCATCCGTGTGGACAGCAGCATCGAGTGGGCGCAGGACAGCAGCGCTCCAGTGGTGGAATTTAAGAAAAGCAGCCGAAGTGCAAAGGAATACACAGAGTTGGCAGAGGAGGTAATGAATCGTGTCAGTAGGTAAAGCAAGCATCAGACGTGCAGTCAATGCAGCAAAAACAGAAGAAAAAGCTGCAGAACAGAATGTTACAAAGGAAGTAAAGGCATCTGTCGTAAATCTGACAGAAGAAATCAAAGCCGCTGCAGCGGAGAATGAGGCTGTTCCTCAGGCAGAAGAGAAGAAGGAGCCGAAGAAACCAGCTGCAAAAACAACCAGAAAAAATTCAGCCAGAAAGACTTCCGCAGCGAATAAAACTGCATCAGCTGCAAAGGCAGAAGAGGAAAATGTTTCAAAAGATGCAGAGAAAGCTGCCCCAAAAGCAGAAGACAAAACATCTGCAAAGCCGAAGAAGACAACCAGAAAAACATCTGCAAAAAAAGCTTCAGAGCCAAAAGCGGAAAAAACTGCGGAATCAAAGCCGGAAGAACCACAGGTGAAATTTATTCCGGAAGAATCCGGAAAAGAAGGACAGGGCAATCGACCTGTACATATCACAGAAGAGATGCCGATTTATCTTCTGTAAAAAATCAAAGATGCCGGAGCGTGTGATAATAAATTCAGGCTGCCGGAGACAAATTAGTTAGAATATGCAATACAAAAAGCAGTGTCTGAAAATCAATGGGGGATGAAAATCCCCCTTTGCCATAGTCTGGAATTTGATTTTTGGATATATGGCTTAGAGCGTGTTTGAAAACTGTCTGAAAGCAATTTTCAAACACGCTCTGGCAGGATAGATGATTTCCTGCCGGATGAAAGAAATCGAAATGATGATACTACAGTGGAGAGGAGAACGTTATTATGAAAACGAGAGTACAGGAAACAATCAAAAGACATGAAAAAGGATATAACTGCGCGCAGGCAGTGGCATGCACTTACTGCGATCTGGTCGGTGTAGACGAAGAAATCATGTTCAAAATGACAGAAGGATTTGGCGCAGGTATGGGGAATATGGAAAGTGTCTGCGGGGCAGTTTCCGGAGCATGCGCGCTTGCAGGGATGAAAAACAGTACAGGAAATCTGGACAGACCGGACAGCAAGGGACGTACCTATAAACTTTCCAAAGAAATTCAGGAACGTTTTCGCAGTCAAAACTGTTCGATTATTTGTAAAGAACTGAAAGGCCGCGACACAGGAAAAGTCCTTCGTTCCTGTCCGGACTGCATTATGGATGCAGCACGTATCGCAGAAGAAGTCCTTTTTGATGAATGATCGAAAGGGGCTTTGCGTTGTGGAAAATCTGATTTTCAGTCTGAATGCGACATTACCGATTTTTCTGACTATGATACTGGGATGGATTTTTCGAAAAGCGGGATTGATGGACGAAAGTTTCGTAAATAAGATGAATAAGTTTGTCTTTCATGCCGCTTTGCCGGTTCTGGTATTTCAGGATCTGGCGACAGTGGATTTCCTGGAGGTATGGGATGCGCGGTTTGTTGTATTCTGTTTTTGTGCGACACTTCTGAGTATTCTGGGAGTGGCTGCAGTTTCGTATCTGTGGAAAGACAAACGGATTCAGGGAGAATTTATTCAGGCGTCCTACAGGAGCAGCGCTGCGATTCTGGGAATTGCCTTTATTCAGAATATTTATGGGAATGCGGGAATGGCGCCGCTGATGATTATTGCTACTGTGCCACTGTATAATGTGATGGCCGTGGTCGTGCTTTCTGTGATGAAGCCGGAACGGGAGACCATGAGCAAAGAACTGATCTGGAAGACCTGCAGAGGTATTCTGACAAATCCCATCATTCTGGGCATTGCAGCTGGAGTGGTATGGTCACTTCTGAAACTGCCGATGCCGGAAATTTTTGGAAAAACAGTAAAAAACGTAGCAGTACTTGCCACACCTCTTGGATTGATGGCTATGGGAGCCTCCTTTGAATGGAAACAGGCAACTGCGCAGATGAAACCGGCAGTGACGGCTTCTCTGATCAAGCTGGTCGTGCTGGCGGCAATCTTTCTTCCCATTGCTGTGCAGATGGGATTCCGGGAAGAAAAACTGGTGGCTATACTGGTCATGCTGGGATCAGCTACGACCGTAAGCAGTTATATTATGGCCAGAAATATGGGACATGAGGGTACGCTGACATCCAGTACGGTTATGATGACAACACTTGGAAGTGCATTTACCCTGACAATGTGGCTGTATCTTATGAAAACGCTGGCATTGATTTAGAGCGTGTTTGAAGATTCATTCTTCGAAAAAATGGATGAATAAACAAAACGTTTATTCATCCCATCCTTCGTAGAAACGGATATTAACGGAGATATTCCGGACAATATCTCCCTCCTGGAGATTCATGTCGCTTTCGTCGGAAACAGGAGGAAGTTCTCCTTCTTCGGAAAGTTCCAGAGAAATCCAGTCATTGGCTGCTTCATTGGCTCTGTCAATGGCTTCGTCCAGAGTATCACCTTCCGCACAGCAGCATTCCAGATCCGGGAAAAACGCGTGATAAGTACCGGATTCTGTTTTGCGAAATACAGCGGGATAGATAAATTTCATATGGTTTCCTCTTTTCTTTTTTGATTTCTTTATTATAATCAGTTTTCGTTCAGAAAACAATAGCAGGATAAAAAAACGGGACAGGTGGGAAGAATGAAAGATAATGTGTTTTTGGAAGACCAGAAAAAATTTGGCCTTGCAGATTATATGAATTTTGATATAAACGGAAGGGAACATATGGGCAGTACTGTGCCGCTGGCTGTATACAGGCTTCTGGAATATTCTGTCAGAGAAGAACTTACAGAACGGTTCGGGAGAGAAATCCAGGCCGATATTTTTCGCTGTGCCGGCAGAAGAGCAGGCCGTTTTTTTGCGGAAACCATGCTGGATATGACACTTTCCTATCATGCATTTATGGCGCAGCTTCAGGCACAGATGGCAGAAATGAAAATTGGTGTACTTCGTATTGAAAAATATGAAGAAAAAACAGGAAAAATGGTTCTTACAGTTTCTGAGGATGCGGATTGCTCCGGTCTTCCGCTGCTGGGAGAATATGTGTGTAATTTTGATGAGGGTTTTATTGCCGAGATTTTGTCAATATATACAGGGAAATATTACATTGCAGAAGAAGTAGACTGCTGGGCAACAGGAGACAGAGTATGCCGCTTTTGCGCAGAAATAAAGGAGTAACATTTGCATATGGAAAACAGAAACTGTGAAATGCTTTTTGAGTATTTGCGCAGCATTCTTTATGATTCGACAATTGAGACGCTGGATATTTCCAGATTGGATGAACCGTATCGCAAGCTTGGCCGGGGAATGCAGTTCCTGCAGCATGCGGTGGAAGAAATGCTTGCTTATTCCGCTGATCTCTCCCGGGGAAACTTGTCCGGTCCCGTTCCGGAAAAAGATAATTTTCTGTGTGTGAATCTGAAGAATATGCATGCCAACCTGAATCACTTGACATGGCAGGCAGAACAGGTTGCAGCGGGGGATTATTCTCAGCAGGTATCCTACCTGGGAGAATTTTCCCGGGCATTTAATATGATGACTTCACAGCTTCGGGAACGGGAAGCTGAGTTGAAACGGGAAGCGGAAAAGCTGCAGAAACGGGCAGAAGTGATTGAAGGATATAATGAGCTTTTAATGAAAATGACCAGACACCGTTCCGAATGGGTTTTTGTGGTTGATGCTGATAACAGGGAAGTTGTGTACTGCAACAAGGAAGAAAATCTGGAGGGACTGGAGTCCGAGTTTTGCCAGAAATGTAAATGCGAGAACTATAATCGTGACAAAATCATACAGTGGGAAGGAGATTCTCAGGAGGTATGGGAACTGGAGACAGTAAATGGAAGATATCTGCGCATCAATTCCTATCCTCTGGTGTGGCATGGACGGAGTTCCTATGTACATGTAGTGGCAGACATTACGGATGAGCAGCGCCGGGAAAAACGTCTGTCCGATAAAGCGTATTTTGATTCAGGAACTGGAATCCGTAACCGGCTTTTCTTTGAAGAACAGATGGAACGGATTCTCAAAGAGAAAAAGCCTGCCACAATTTGTTATCTGGACGTGGATGGCCTGAAATATGTGAACGACCGTTATGGGCATCTGGAGGGCGATCACTATATCAGAGAATTTGTTTCGCTGATACAGGAGAATTTCCGCAGTGATGATGTATTTACCAGAATCGGCGGAGATGAATTCTGTCTGGTTCTTGCCGGTCTGCACGAAAACCTTGCGCGCAGGAAACTGGAAGAAGCCAGAGCCGAGTTTGCAGAAAATAACAGGAATGTTTATCCTGTGAGCTTCAGTTATGGAATTTATCAGATTGATGGGAATTCGGATGATTTGACCATGGAGGATATTATCCGTCAGGCAGATGCCAGAATGTATGATTACAAACGAGAAAACAAAGAAGAGAGAGTATAGATTATGAGAATTTTGCTGATTCGTCATGGAGATCCCGATTATGAGCATGATACACTGACGGAAAAGGGGCACAGAGAGGCAAAGCTTCTGTCAGATATGGCAGAACATCTGAATCTGGGAGAATGTTTCATGTCACCGCTTGGAAGAGCACAGCATACCGCTGCCTATTCTCTGAAAAAAACGGGAAAAACAGCACAGGTTCTGGACTGGCTGAGAGAATTTCCGGCAGTTACGGATTTGAATGGTTCGAAGGAATTGCAGAGTGCTTATCCGGACACGAAGAAAAACGGAGAATTGTTTAAGCAGAGAATCGTATGGGATATGGTTCCTTCTTATCTGTCATCCCATCCGGAATATTGGACAGTAAATGGATGGCAGAATTCTGAAGCAGCCAGATGCGGGGATATGGTTTCTGTGTACGACAATCTGATCAGAAATCTGGATCAGTTTCTTGCAGAGCACGGATATGTGCGTGAAGAAAATCATTATCATGTGGTGAAAGAAAGCACCGATACGGTGACCTTCTTCTGCCATTTCGGAGTAATCTGTGCGATACTTTCCCATTTGTGGAATGTTTCTCCGTTTATTCTGTGGCACAGCTTTGCGCTTGCACCGACTTCTGTCACGGAAATTGTCACCGAAGAAAGAGAACGGGGAATTGCCAGTTTCCGGGGACTTCGAATCGGGGACATCTCCCATTTGTATGCAGGAGGGGAAGCGCCATCTTTTGCATGCAGGTTCTGTGAAAATTACAGCAATCTAGAACAGAGGCATTGAGAATTACAGAAAAGGATATTGAGAAAGCAACAGCATAATGAGTTGAAAAAATATTCTACTGGAAATAAAAAATATTCTGCTTGAAATTAATTGTTGACAATGAAAAATGTCTGTGCTATTGTATAAAAAAGAATTTAACAAATTAAAATAATAACGCAACAAACCGTTGAAGCGGAAATAAAAGTAATCGTGCACGCACAGAGAGTCCGGGGAGGTGAGAGCCGGATCGGGAAGCAGGTTGCCAAATGGGCCGCTGAGGGCGCAGTCAAAGGCAATGTCCGAGTATTCTGCGACGTGAAGGCATACGTCAGTTGCCGGGAATATGATGGTATTCCGCAAGCGCACAGCAGTGGCTGTGAACCAAGGTGGCACCGCGGGTGAAGAATAATGACACTCGTCCTTGACAGAAATATATCTGTCCGGGATGGGTGTTTTTTATATTGCAGAATTGTGATTCCGGGCGGGATTCTTTCAAAAAAGTTCAGAAATGGAGGTACCCTTACATGTATCCAACACAAACAATCATCCGTCAACTGGCAGCCTCCGGCAAATATCGCCGTATACCTGTCTGCCGTGAACTTTATTCTGACCGTTATACACCTGTTGAGGTTATGCGTACTCTACGCAAGGTAAGCAGGCACTGCTATCTGCTGGAAAGCACCGGACAGACAGAAGTCTGGGGAAGATATTCGTTCCTTGGTTTCCGGCCGACAATGGAAATTACGTGTACAGACGGAAAGATGAAAATAAGAAGTACCTCTTCGGATGGGGAAGAAGAAACCATTCGTCAGGTCACACATCCGGGTGATACTCTGAGAGAAATTCTGGATCAGTACAAAAGTCCGATGATCGATGGAATGCCTCCATTTACCGGAGGACTGGTAGGATATTTTTCCTACGATTATATCCGGTACAGTGAACCGAAGCTGAAACTGGAAGAACATGAAGAACCGGATTTTCGTGATATGGATTTGATGCTGTTTGATCAGGTGATTGCGTTTGATCATTACCGGCAAAAAATTCTCCTGATTACAGGGGTCATGACGGATGATCTGGAAAATTCTCTCAAAAAAGCAGAACAGACGCTGGATGAACTGGCAGAGCTGATTAAGTTCGGACCGAAAAAAGAATTTAAACCTATAAAACTGCAGTCGGAAATACAGCCTCAGTTTCCAAAAGAAAAATACTGTCAGATGGTGGAAACTGCCAGACATTATATCCGTGAGGGAGATATATTTCAGGTGGTTCTTTCCAATCCGATGAGAGCAAAGGCGGAGGGCAGCCTTTTTGATACGTATCGCATTCTGAGGGCAAGCAATCCTTCTCCGTACATGTTTTATTTTACCAGTGATGATATTGAAATTGCCGGTGCTTCTCCGGAAACTCTGGTAAAACTGGAAAATGGAAAACTCAGTACCTTTCCTTTGGCAGGAACAAGACCGCGGGGGAAGACGCGCAGTGAGGATCTGGAACTGGAGGCAGGTCTCCTGAAAGATGAAAAGGAGCTTGCCGAGCATAACATGCTGGTGGATCTGGGAAGAAACGACATTGGAAAAATCAGTAAAATCGGATCTGTGGAAGTAGAAAAATATCTGGAAGTGTATCAGTTGGTTGGTTCTGTGGAACCGGATATACGGGTAGTCCGCAACGATGAATATACCGTGGAAGAAATTGAAAACATGCATCCCGATGCGCTGATGATTTCCCCGGGCCCCGGACGTCCGGACAATGCAGGAATCTGCGTGGAAGCGATTCGATATTTTGCCGGGAAACTTCCCATCCTTGGTGTGTGCCTGGGACATCAGTCCATCTGTGAAGCCTTTGGCGCAACCGTATCCTACGCGAAAGAGCTGATGCACGGTAAGCAGAAAATGATTTATAAAGTAGGAGAAAGCAGGCTTTTCGATGGATTGAAGGAAGAATTTCCTGCCGCACGTTATCATTCTCTGGCGGCTGTCCGTGATACACTTCCGGAAATACTGAGAGTGACTGCAGAATCGGAAGACGGAGAAGTCATGGCAGTGGAACATACGGTATGAGAGCTCACTGTATTAAGCTTTTACATGATATGGATGTGCTGGAAATTGTGGGAACAGGAGGGGATGGTGCCAATTCCTTTAATATTTCCACAACTTCCTCTCTGGTGATCGCGGCAGGCGGTGTACCGGTAGCAAAACATGGAAACCGGGCGGCTTCCTCCAAGTCAGGTGCAGCGGGAAATATGTGGCACCGATCCGCCGGGAACTGGGAATCCGCACAGTATTCAATATTCTCGGACCTCTGAGCAATCCGGCAGGTGCCAATATGGAACTGATGGGCGTGTTTGATGAAGCTTTGGTAGAACCTCTGGCGCAGGTTATGGCGAAGCTTGGTGTTGTCCGTGGAATGGTCGTCTATGGACAGGACA
Source organism: Blautia sp. HCP3S3_G3 (assembly GCF_052063365.1). NCBI lineage: Bacteria > Bacillati > Bacillota > Clostridia > Lachnospirales > Lachnospiraceae > Blautia > Blautia sp. HCP3S3_G3. The sequence continues at coordinate 34,686 of NZ_JBQHXR010000023.1, forward strand.
AGCTGGATGAGATTTCCATGAGTGCACCGACTTCTGTTTGTGAGATTCGTGACGGATGGTTCCAGTCATATGAACTGACGCCGGAATAGTTCGGATATACAAGATGCTCCAAAGAGGACCTGGTGGGCGGAACACCCCAGGAAAATGCAGAAATCACAAAAGCCATTCTTACAGGAACAGAGAAGGGGCCGAAACGTCAGGCAGTATGCCTGAATGCAGGTGCGTCGGCGATTTCCTGTCTGACAGAGCCGTTTTATTTCCTGGGAAGTGACCGGTATCTGAAAGATATTACGAAGAATGTTCAGATACCGGTGCTGAGAAAGGATTTTACAGTAGATGAATATATGATTTATCAGGCAAAAGCACTTGGGGCATCGGCAGTCCTGCTGATCTGTGCCATTCTGGATGACGAACAGCTGAAGAATTATCGGATCCTTGCAGAAGAGCTTGGAATGGATGCGCTGGTTGAAGCTCATGATGAAGAAGAGGTGTCCCGTGCACTGAATTCCGGTGCAAAAATCATCGGGGTGAATAACCGTGATCTGCGTACCTTCCAGGTGGATGTGCGCAACAGCATCCGTCTTCGTGAACTGGCACCTGCTGATGTGGTGTTTGTATCCGAAAGCGGTATCCGTACCTGTGAGGATATCCGGAAGCTTTATGAAAATCAGGTGGACGCAGTCCTGATCGGCGAGACGCTGATGCGAAGTTCAGATAAAAAAGCCATGCTGGAGGAATTGAATGGCGGGTCGCTGTTTAAATAAGAAAAACGATACATCGTTCAGCGGCAGAAAACGGAGGATAGGATATGGCAAAAATAAAAATCTGCGGGCTGAGAAGCCGGGATGATATTCTGGCAGTGAATGCAGCGGTGCCGGATTTTGCCGGATTCATTGTGGAGTTTCCGAAGAGCTTTCGCAGTATTTCCAGGGAAACGCTCAGAGACCTGAAATCGGAGTTGTCCGGGAAAATCATTCCGGTAGGGGTTTTTGTGAATGCTCCTGTGGAAATTCCTGCTGTACTTCTGGAGGAAGGGACCATTGCTTTGGCACAGCTTCATGGACAGGAGGATGAAAACTATATCCGAAAACTCCGGAATTATACAGACAAGCCTTTGATTAAGGCGTTTTCCATAAAAACAAAGGAAGACATAGAATGTGCCCTGGAAAGCAGTGCGGACTACATTCTTCTGGACCAGGGCGGCGGTGGAACAGGAAAAACTTTTGACTGGTCTCTGGTACCGGAAATCGGGCGCCCGTATTTTCTGGCTGGAGGATTAAATACGGAGAATCTGGAAAAGGCAGTTAATTCCCTGCATCCATGGTCGGTTGATTTAAGCAGCAGTCTGGAGACGGAGCGGAAGAAAGATCCGGCGAAGATCTGGGAAGCGGTCTGTATCGTGAGAAGATTATCATTCGGGCGAAGAGATCCGTAACAGGGACAGAGAAAGATAAAGCAGAGAAATACGCTCTGAGAAGTATAGAATAAAGAAACACGATTCAGGAGAGGAGATGCAGAAATGTCAAATGGAAGATTTGGTATCCACGGTGGCCAGTACATCCCGGAAACGCTGATGAATGCGGTTCTGGAGCTGGAAGAGGCATACCTTCATTATAAAGATGATCCGGAATTTAACCGGGAACTGACAGAGCTTTTGAACGAATATGCAGGACGCCCGTCGCGTCTGTATTATGCGGCACATATGACAGAAGATCTGGGAGGTGCCAGAGTTTATCTGAAAAGAGAAGATTTGAACCATACCGGTGCACACAAAATCAATAATGTACTGGGACAGGTGCTGCTGGCAAAGAAGATGGGAAAAACACGTGTTATTGCAGAAACCGGCGCGGGTCAGCACGGAGTGGCAACTGCTACAGCAGCCGCTCTTATGGGAATGGAATGTGAAGTTTTTATGGGCAAAGAGGACACAGAGCGTCAGGCGCTGAATGTTTACCGTATGCGTCTTCTGGGAGCAAAGGTTCATCCGGTTACATCCGGAACAGCAACTCTCAAAGATGCAGTATCTGAGACCATGCGTGAATGGACAAATCGTATCGCAGATACTCATTATGTTCTTGGTTCTGTTATGGGGCCGCACCCGTTCCCGACGATCGTGCGGGATTTTCAGGCAGTCATTTCCAGAGAAATCAAGAGTCAGATGCTGGAAAAAGAGGGAAAACTTCCGGATGCTGTTCTTGCCTGTGTAGGAGGCGGTTCCAACGCAATCGGAACATTTTATCATTTTATTGAGGATGAAGGTGTACGGCTGATCGGCTGTGAAGCTGCAGGCCGCGGAGTAAATACAGCAGAAACAGCAGCGACTATTGCTACCGGAAAACTTGGAATTTTCCATGGTATGAAATCTTATTTCTGCCAGGATGAGTATGGACAGATTGCTCCGGTTTATTCGATTTCTGCAGGGCTGGATTATCCGGGAATCGGACCGGAGCATGCGCATCTGTATGATATCGGAAGAGCGGAATATGTGCCGGTTACAGATGAAGAAGCGGTAGAAGCATTTGAATATCTTTCGAGAACAGAAGGGATTATTCCGGCGATCGAAAGCGCTCATGCAGTTGCCTATGCGCGTAAAATCGTTCCGGAGATGAGAAATGATCAGTGTGTGGTAATCACGATTTCCGGACGCGGAGATAAGGATTGTGCGGCAATTGCCCGATACAGAGGGGAGGATATTCATGAATAAGAGAATTCAGGAAGCTTTTTCCAACGGAAAGGCATTTATTCCATTTATTACCTGCGGAGATCCTTCGCTGGAAATTACAGAACAGATTGTATATGCAATGGAAGAAGCAGGTGCAGATCTCATTGAACTGGGAATTCCTTTTTCGGATCCGACAGCAGAAGGACCGGTTATCCAGGGAGCCAATGTGAGAGCTTTGTCCGGAGGAGTTACTACAGATAAAGTGTTTGACATGGTTGTAAAGATCCGCAGAAATTCACAGATACCCATGGTATTCATGACTTATGCCAATGTGGTTTTTTCCTATGGAACGGAGCGGTTTTTGAAAAAAGCTGCAGAAATCGGAATGGACGGGCTGATTTTGCCGGATGTGCCATTTGAGGAAAAGGAAGAATTTGACCAGGTCTGCAAAAAATACGGGCTAGATCTGATTTCTCTGATCGCACCTACTTCTCATGAGAGAATCGCGCGAATTGCCAGAGAAGCAGAGGGTTTTGTATATTGTGTTTCATCCCTTGGCGTTACAGGAATGCGGTCGCAAATCACCACGGACATCGGGGCAATGGTAAAACTGGTTAAACAGGAAAAAGATATTCCATGTGCGGTGGGATTCGGAATCTCCAATCCGGAACAGGCGAAAAAAATGGCAGCGCAGTCAGACGGAGTCATTGTTGGATCGGCGATCGTGAAGCTTTGTGAGACATATGGGGTGGAGTGTGTGCCTTATATTAAAGAATATGTGAAGAGTATGAAGGATGCGGTCAGAGAAAAAACGAAATGAAAGAAGGATGTGGTCGGAAAAAATGAAATGAAAATCGTATCAGTGTAAGAAATAACAGGTGGTAAAGAGAACGTAACAGGAAATTCCATAATAAACGGACATGTCTGCTTACGCAGACATCACCTATAATAAAAGCCGATTGCTCACGCAATCGCCCCGTATTCGCAATTCACTTCGTTACTTGCTCATACGGGTAGCCCGTCCAATATCCATGTGTCTGCTGTCCGGGACTTTTATAGTAAAGTAAGAACTATACGTGGTAAGAAATGCCGCATATCGGTGTCAGCTCTGTATGATTTTAACATTATTGTAAGGTCATGAAAAAGGAGAAGACGGGGTATGCGGCTGTTTTTTTATGAAAAAGATATTGGTGGAAGTAGTCTATACTTAAAGAACGGTTTTGTGGTATACTGTATCAAACAGGTAAAAGTATAAGGCGTTTTTTGTCGGGAGTATAAACGATAAAACCAGAAGAGCAGGGAGGAATTATGGAATTTCAGCATGAACTGATCATTCCCAACGAGGACCTTCCCTTCAAACTGTTTTTGTTTGAGGGAAGTAATGGAAATTATATTCGGGAGAAACATTGGCATACATCGATAGAGATTTTTGCTGTTTTGGAGGGGGAACTGTCTTTTTTTCTGAATGAAGAGGAACATCCGCTGAAAGCAGGAGAATTTCTGATTATTAATTCGAATGAGATTCATTCCATCCATGCGCCGGAACGAAATGAGACCGTAGTACTCCAGATTCCGCTGAAGCAATTTGAAGATTATTTTACGGCACAGAGGTATATCCGTTTTTCTATAAAGGCAGGAAATCCGGAAATGGATGAGCATATGGCTGAGTTGATTCGTATGCTGTATGAGGTATATGCAGGACGGGCTACAGGCTATGAATTCAGGAGCAGAGCTTTGTATTATGAGATTCTTTATTATCTTGTGGCGGATTATCGTGTGACAGAAGTTCAGGAAAAAGAGCTGCATTACAGCCGCCGGCTGGATGCTTTGTCAAAAATCACCGCATATATGAGAGAACATTATACGGAAGAACTGAAGCTTTCGGAAGTGGCCTCCACATTCGGATATTCGGCAGAGTACCTTTCCCGCATGTTCAAAAAATATGCCAGAATCAATTTTAAGACATATCTTCAGGATATCCGGATGGTTTATGCATATCGGGAACTGGTCAATACGGACAAAACCATCAGTCAGATTGCCATGGACAATGGTTTCCCCAACAGCCGTGCCTTTTCCAAGGAATTCCAGAGAAGATACGGAGTGCTTCCAAGTGCTGTAAAACGCAAAACGAAAGAAGCGGATTAAAATACAGCAGAAATAAAATCGGAACAAAAGAAAACCAAAAAAGAAATCGAAAACATGCAGGATGATCCGAAAAGCAAAAATGTCAAAAAAGTGCTATAGAATAGACAAGAAAATCGGCGAAAAGAACATCCTGAAATGTTAAGATAGAATCATCGGCAAACGTAAACAAAGGATTTACAAAAGGAGGAAAAAAGGTGAAGATTCAGAATGTAGCAGACGCTTCTTTCCGCAAATACGGAAAAGTACTGGAGGGGTATGATCTCAGCGCGCTTCTTAAAGAAATGAAACACACACCGGTTCCGGAAGATGTGGTTTATGTTCCATCTGTAGAAGAACTGGAAGCGCTGGACGTAGCCAAAGATCTCAGAAACAAGGCATATGGGGGCCTTCCGATTCAGATCGGCTACTGCAACGGACACAATAAAAAACTGAATGCTGTGGAGTACCATCGTAATTCCGAGGTTAATGTGGCAGTGACAGATCTGGTGCTGTTGATTGGCTGGCAGCAGGATATCGAGGATGATTTTACCTACGATACATCCAAAATCGAGGCATTTCTCGTACCGGCAGGAACAGCAATTGAAGTATACGCAACAACCCTTCATTATGCACCATGCAACGTAAATGAATCCGGTTTCCAGTGTGTTGTTGTACTTCCGGCAGAAACCAACACAGAACTGACCTTTGAAACCGCAAAAACCGGTGAAGACAGCCTGATGACTGCAAAGAACAAATGGCTGATCGCTCATGAGGAAGCCGGCATCGCAGGTGCGTTTAACGGACTGAAAGGGGAAAACATCACCCTCGCTTAAGGATTACGGAAAATACTAAGAAAAACAAATCATAAATTTTAAAGAAAAAGGAGAAAAAATCATGATTGACAACATGCCAAAAGTAAAAATCGGAATTGTAGCTGTAAGCCGTGACTGCTTCCCGGAAAGCCTTTCTGTAAACAGACGTAAAGCTCTGGTAGAAGCATACACAAAGAAGTATGATGCAGAAGATATTTATGAGTGCCCGGTTTGTATCGTAGAGAGCGAAATCCATATGGTACAGGCTCTGGAAGATATCAAAAAAGCAGGCTGCAACGCACTTTGCGTATACCTTGGAAACTTCGGACCGGAAATTTCCGAAACACTTCTTGCAAAACACTTTGACGGACCGAAAATGTTCATTGCAGCAGCAGAAGAAACACAGAACGATCTGTGCGGCGGCCGTGGAGATGCTTACTGCGGTATGCTGAATGCAAGCTACAACCTGCAGCTGCGCAATGTGAAAGCTTATATTCCGGAATATCCGGTTGGTGACGCAGAAGACTGCGCAGATATGATCCACGAATTTATTCCGATCGCAAAAGCAGTTTATGGTCTGAATAACCTGAAGATTATCAGCTTTGGTCCGCGTCCTCTGAACTTCCTTGCATGTAATGCACCGATCAAACAGCTCTACAACCTTGGTGTTGAAATCGAAGAGAACTCTGAGCTTGACCTGTTTGAGGCATTCAACAAACATGCCGGAGACGAAAGAATTCCTGCAATTGTAAAAGAAATGGAAGAAGAACTTGGTGCAGGCAATAAGAAACCGGAAATCCTTGCAAAACTTGCTCAGTATGAACTGACTCTGAAAGACTGGGTTGAGGCACACAGAGGATACCGCAAATATGTTGCAATCGCAGGTAAATGCTGGCCGGCATTCCAGACTCAGTTCGGATTTGTTCCATGTTATGTTAATAGCCGTCTGACAGCACAGGGCATTCCGGTATCCTGTGAAGTAGACATTTACGGATGCTTAAGCGAGTTCATCGGAACCGTTGTCAGCAACGATACCGTTACTCTTCTTGACATCAACAACTCCGTACCGAAGGATATGTATGCAGAGTCCATCGAGGGCAAATTCAACTATACACACAAAGATACTTTCATGGGATTCCATTGCGGAAATACTGCTTCCAGCAAGCTGTCCTTCTGTGAGATGAAATATCAGATGATCATGGCAAGATCTCTTCCGGTAGAAGTTACAAACGGAACTCTGGAAGGTGATATTGTTCCTGGAGATATCACATTCTACCGTCTTCAGAGCACTGCTGACAACAAACTTCGTGCATACATTGCTCATGGTGAAGTACTTCCGGTTGCAACACGTTCCTTTGGAGCAATTGGTGTATTCGCAATTCCGGAAATGGGACGTTTCTACCGTCATGTCCTGATCGAAGGAGGATATCCGCATCATGGCGCTGTAGCATTCGGACATCATGGCAAAGCCCTGTTTGAAGTATTCAAATATATTGGTGTTCCGGTTGAGGAGATCGGTTACAACCAGCCGGCAGGCGTAAGATATCCGACTGAGAATCCGTGGGGATAATTTTACATATCAAATATTTTTACAGCATCCCAGGAGAGTCTCTCTTGGGATGTTGCAATAATCGGAGGATAAGAACATGTATTATATAGGAGTTGACCTTGGTACTTCTGCTGTGAAACTTCTTCTGATGGAAGAGTCCGGCAAAATCTGTAATATTGTATCCAAAGAATATCCGCTTTTTTTTCCGCATCCGGGCTGGTCTGAACAGAATCCGGAAGACTGGTTCCGCCAGAGCATGGAAGGAATCAAAGAGCTGACAGCAGACATTGACAAATCTCAGGTGGCAGGCATTGGCTTCGGCGGACAGATGCACGGTCTGGTAACTCTGGATAAAGAGGACAAAGTGATCCGTCCGGCAATTCTCTGGAATGATGGCCGTACCGGTGAGGAAACCGATTATCTCAACAATGTGATCGGCAAAGACAAACTTTCCCAGTATACCGCAAATATCGCATTTGCCGGATTTACTGCACCGAAGATTCTCTGGATGCAGAAAAATGAACCAGAGAATTTCAAAAAAGTTGAAAAGATTATGCTTCCGAAAGATTACCTGGCATATTGCCTGACAGGTTCTTTCTGCACAGATGTTTCTGATGCGTCCGGTATGCTTCTCCTGGATGTAAAGAACCGCTGCTGGTCCAAAGAAATGCTGGAAATCTGCGGCATTACGGAAGAACAGCTTCCGAAGCTTTATGAGAGCTGGCAGGTTGTGGGAACTCTGAAGCCGGAAGTGGCAGCAGAACTTGGTATGTCCACAGATGTCAAAGTCGTAGCGGGCGCAGGCGACAATGCGGCAGCAGCTGTTGGAACCGGAACCGTTGGTGACGGCCAGTGCAATATTTCCCTGGGAACATCCGGAACAATCTTTATTTCCAGCAAGGAATTCGGCGTGGATGAGAACAATGCACTGCATTCTTTTGACCATGCAGATGGCAGCTATCATCTGATGGGATGTATGCTGAGCGCAGCTTCCTGCAACAAATGGTGGGCAGAAGAAATTCTGCAGACAAAGGATTATGCCGCAGAGCAGGCACCGATCACAAAACTTGGTGAGAATCATGTATTCTTCCTGCCATATCTGATGGGAGAGCGTTCTCCGCATAACAATCCGGATGCAAGAGGTGTCTTCTTTGGAATGTCCATGGATACGACAAGAGCAGATATGACTCAGGCAGTTCTGGAAGGTGTTGCTTTTGGTCTGAGAGATTCTCTGGAAGTTGCCAGAAGCCTTGGAATCAAAATTGAAAGAACAAAGATCTGTGGCGGCGGCGCAAAGAGCCCGCTGTGGAAGAAGATCATTGCCAATGTTATGAATCTCAAAGTAGATGTTCTGGAAAATGAAGAAGGACCTTCCATGGGCGGCGCTATGCTGGCTGCTGTTGGCTGCGGAGCATATCCGGATGTGGAAACCATCGGCAAAAAACTTGCCAAAGTGGTAGATACTGTAGAGCCGGAACCGGAACTGGTGGCGAAATATGAGGAAAAATACCAGCAGTTCAGAAAACTGTATCCGACCATGAAAGAATTGTTCTGAGAAATTTCTTTTCAAAGATTCATTAATAACATATTTTAGAAATCGTGAGAAAGGCCTCCATTCTGTTCCGGCAGAGTTGGGGGCTTTTTATAATTATGATGTCTATGCAGAAAAAAGTGATTTGTCGATTAGAGCGTGTTTGAAAATTCATTCATGAAACGTAAAGGCCATAGAAAGATGAGTTCTGTGAAATTAAAATCCCACACTCCGGAAGATTATGTCTTCCTGAGTGTGGGATTTTCGGGTTTTTATGAAGGTCTATGAATCTTGGTGAACTGTCCGGTCATTGGATTGCCAGGACAGGATTCCACACATATGATTCTGAAAATCTTCCCCCAAAAAGGATATCCAGGGGAAATCTTCAGAGCTGGTCTTTAGAACAGACCGGTGATCTTTCCTGTTTCGTCTACATCGATCTTTTCTGCAGCCGGAACTTTCGGAAGACCAGGCATGGTCATGATTTCACCTGTAAGGGCTACGATGAA
>NZ_JBQHXR010000024.1:0-42232 GCF_052063365.1 Blautia sp. HCP3S3_G3
AATACCCAGCATATATCCCAAAAAGTCCGGCGATATACTACAAAATATGAATTTTTCAAGGTAATATAGGAATAGGGGCAAACTTATTTATGGTTTTGACCCCAACATCATCATTATACCAGTATATCACGATGGCAACAATAGGATGATATAAATGAACTCAGCTATTCAGAATGATATTCTATAATTACAGAACTCAGAGGGAATCATGAAAAAGATAATGACAGTAAATCCTTCCAAAATGTGCCATGCATCTACAATATTAAAACGGAATGATCACGAATTTCTGACCGCATGGTTTGGCGGAAGCGCAGAAGGTGCCGGGGATACTGCTATCTGGCTGGCCAAAGGAGACGGAAAGCATTTTGAGGAACCAAAAATCGCGGCATCTTCCGATGAATCGCACTGGAACCCGGTCCTGTTTCGTCTGAATAATGAAAAGATTCTTCTGTTTTACAAAGTTGGAAATGAAATCCGTACCTGGCGTACGATGTATCGTATTTCCGAAGACAATGGTGAGACCTTTGGAAAAGAGCAGGAACTTGTGCCTGGAGATAAGGGCGGAAGAGGTCCTGTAAGAAATAAGCCGATCCGGTTGAAAAGCGGACGGATTCTGGCTCCCGCTTCCACCGAACAGGGAATATGGAAAGCCTTCGCTGATATTTCTGATGATGACGGTATTACCTGGAGAAAGTCCATGGAAGTGGCAATCAATGGGATCTGTTATACAAAAGGAGAACGGATGTCTGACAGATCCGAGGGCAGTATCCCGGTAAGTGAGCAGTCTTTTTACGGCAGAGGAGTGATTCAGCCCACACTGTGGGAGGACAATAGGGGACGAGTTCATATGCTTATGCGCAGCACGGAAGGGAAAATTTACCGAAGTGATTCGGAGGATGGCGGAGAATCCTGGTGTGCTGCATATCCCACAGATCTTCCGAATAACAATAGCGGGATTGATCTAGTGAAGGTCGAAGACGGAAGACTTTTTCTTGTATATAATCCGGTTGAAATAAACTGGGGAGAGAGAACACCCATATCCCTGGCAGTATCATCTGACAATGGAATTACCTGGAAAAAACTGATGGATTTCAGTACAGGTGAAGGCGAATTCTCTTATCCTGCCATTATATGCGATCACGATTATCTCTATATTACTTACACCTATAAAAGGCAGAATATCGCCTTTTGGAAAATAGATATCAGAAAAGGAGAAGATAAGAATGGAGAATAATTTTCCAGGAGGTTCATGGCCGGTGATGCTGACCCCTTTTACCACTGATAATCAGGTGGATTATCCGGCACTGAAGGAATTGACAAACTGGTATATCGCAAATGGTGTTTCCGGTTTGTTTGCGGTTTGTCAGTCAAGTGAGATGTTCTTTCTGACTTTGGAAGAACGAATTAAAATTGCTCAAAAGACCGTCGAATTTTCGGCAGGAAGGGTACCGGTGATTGCATCCGGCCATATTTCCGATGACTTCAAACAGCAGGCAGAGGAATTAAACGCAATGGCAAGAACAGGAGTGGATGCTGTCATTCTCATTACCAATCGTCTGGCTGCACAGGAAGAAAGTGATGAAGTCTGGATCGAAAACTGTGCCAGATTACTGGACAAGATAGACAGCAGCATTCCGCTTGGTTTTTACGAGTGTCCCTACCCTTATAAAAGAATACTTTCTCCAAAGATGATTCGCTGGGCATCACAGACAGGACGATTTTATTTTCTGAAAGATACCTGCTGTGACATCGATCAGATAAAAGAAAAGCTGGAATGTATGAGGGACACAAATCTGAAACTTTACAATGCCAATACCACAACTCTTCTTGAATCATTAAGAGCCGGCGCGGCAGGCTACAGCGGGGTCATGGATAACTTCCATCCGGCTCTTTATACCTGGCTCTGCAGCCATTATGAAGAAAAAGAAGCAGATGGGCTGTCTGATTTTCTTACCATAGCCTCTCTGATTGAACGCCAGTACTATCCTGTGAACGCGAAATATCATCTTGGAACGAATGAAGGACTTTCTATTACAACAGTCAGCCGGACAAAAGATGACAAAGGGCTGACCGAAACATTCAAAAAAGAAGTAAATATGCTGGATCACCTTGCAAAAGAAAAAATAAATCAATTTATCCTGTAGATAAATCTATCTTGAAAATAGTAATCAGGAAGGTGAAACCAATGTTTACATCTTCCTGATTACAGAATATTCCTTCATCTATAAATCAATGTTTATCTCATACTTATTTTCAATAAGAATGTAATCTACATTGTACTTTTTAGCAAGTTTTAAAAACTGTGCATTTTCTTCTAAAACGTTCTCCAGCGTACACCATTCATCATCCGGCCGTTTTTCTATGACACTGGCATATTTTTTATACTGGCAAAATTATTCTTTATATAATTCTCACTCATCACAAGCTGCCTCACAGCCAGCTTGTCCGGCAGCTCCTCATCTCCACATAGAAATGGTCTCTACCAATGCTTCTATATTTTCATACGGAAATCCATTATCTGCTTCTACATAAAACCATGAACCGCCATCCATCATATGAAACGTTTCGAACTCTCTTTTTACCAGTTCTCTTACATCATCAGGTGTTCCATAAGTCATTGTTCTGGCACGATCAGTATGAATCGCCACTGCAAGCTGTAAACTTCTGCATAGATCAGCCAGTTTTTCCATGTTGTATGCCGGCAGCTGGGGCCAGATTGAAGTAACACCTATCTCCTTCAAGTCCTCCAAAATCGGCGTAACTAAACCGCAACTGTGAAAATGTATGTCCACACCTGCTTTTACAGCCGGCTCGAACAGACTTTTTAACCTCGGTTTAAAAAAATGCCTCCAGCACTCAGGGCTCATCAACATGCTTCTTTCTGTGCCGTAATCATCTCCAAAGGCAATTCCATCCACACCTGCTTTCAGCGCTCTCTGTACCAGAACTCCGTTATAATCTATAATCCGGTCAGCGAGCGTATGAAGTCCGGACTCATCTGCCGCAAGATCGCAAAGAACATTTTCATCTCCATACAGAGCAATCATTCTTTCATACAGATTACCGCAGCCCTCCAGAGTATAATAGCCGGATTTTTTCCGTTCTTCAATCATCTCCCTGAATATTTTAAATTCCACCCCATCCAGTGAAGGAGGTTCCGGCGCCTGATATGCTGCCAGCTCGTCTTCATTCTGAATCCGATACTCTCCAGGGATTCCCTGTACGCCAAAAATACGAAACTCCCTTGTAACGCCCCACTCATCTGTCTCTACTTTGTGATAATTCCCATCTTTATCTAAATCTGTTTCCGATATAACCGGTATTGGTTTTCGTTGATATGGTTCGAAATCACCCGGATGTGCCGCAAACAAATCATTCAGCTTTTCACCATGCTCATAAAATCCTACCGGAGTATAGTAATACTGCAATGGCACCTTATCTACACTTTTATAATGCATAGCATTTTTTACACGTTCACGACCTGTCATAAACAAAAATCTCCCTTCTTAATCCCTTTCTCTTTTGATAAAAGCCTGTTTTACTATGACGGAAATACTTTCGCCAGTTTTGCACACCTGATATATTTCTCCTTGTCAAATGGTGCCTCCCATGTCACATAATGACTATGGTGTTTTTCTCCGTCTGCAGTCCAATCTAGCGCAAAAAAGGCATTTCTGTTATCTGAACTTATCTTTCCGATCTCAATCGCAGAATTGGCAGGCAGCAATACCTCTGATTCCGAAACCATTCTTCCTGTCACCACATCTGCTATGCAATACTGCATTTTCTTAGCGGTCAGACAATCATTTACTCCTATAAGACATACATTTCCATTATCATCCGGTTCTCTGCAGAAAAGTGCCACGCGCTTCTGAGAATTCCTAATATAATCATAAGCAAGTTTTTTGTTGAAATAATAATCCACCACCGCATCTGAAAACTGAGGACATCCGTCCAGAATATTCCACCATATAATGCCTGTTCTTCGCCATTTTTCTGTCCGGAATTTCTCAATAAAATATTTCACCGCTTCCGCCTGAGAAATCTGGCTCAAAACCGAAAATTCCTCAAGAGATTCCGCTTCGCATCCGAAAAGTACTCTGATCTGACTTGCCATCAGCTCAATTCTGTAAGCAAAGGGCTCATCCGGTTTATCAGTAGGGCTGGATGCATGAAGCAGCCATTCTCCATTTTCATGATATGGCCAGAGAGCTTCTTCGGAAATGAATTTCCTGACAGACTCTGGTGCAGGACATCCATGATACCCGATCTCAGAAGCAAAATGTGCCGTTGTCTCGCTGTAAAACTTTCCTTTGTAGTAATCACGCGGTCCCCAGAGATGTTGCTCCGGCAGCATGGTTTCTCCTGTGCCGCTTTGATATGCCTTTCTATCTACATAAGGAGAGCTTGGAATATAATCTCTCACATAGTCATTCTCTCTGACCGCCCGGCGAATCATACCTCTGGTGTTCCGGTTTACATTCGGATCCACATGCCCGTTTGTCTCATAAATATAACTCTGGTCATTCTCATTATCGCCTGCCCAGACTGCAAGGCATGGATGCTGGCGAAGTCTTCTCACTTGAAAAACCGCTTCTTTATAGATTTTTTCCAGAAACTCCGGTGTCTCCGGGTATCTCCCGCATGCTTCCATAAAATCCTGCCAGATGAGAATGCCTGCCTCATCGCATCTGTCATAAAACTCATCATCCTCATAATAACCGCCTCCCCAGCAGCGGATCATATTACAGTCAAGATCTTTTACAAGTTCCAGGGCAGGTTCAATTTTCTCTTTTCCCCTTGACGGAAGAGAATCCAAAGGCACCCAGTTTGTACCCAGAATAAAGGTCTTTACATGATTTACATAAAAACAGAATTCTCCTGTACCTTCTTTATCCGTCAGGCTGGTTCTCTCCAGATCTATTGTACGAATACCGGTCTTGAATTTCTTTGATGCATAAACCACCTCATTCTTTACAAGTCTCACTTCAGTCTCATAAAGATTCTGTTCTCCGGATCTACGCAGCCACCAAAGTTTCGGATGTTCCACATCAAATTTTATCCGTCCTGATTTTGACCAGACATCTGCCGTTGCGAAAAATTGAGAATCCCCACATTTTCCCTCCACTTCCACAGCAAAATCCATGTAGGGCAAATCTCCTGCTTCCAGTTCATAAAAACACTCCAATGTGCATTTGGACCAGTCATCCGCCAGAAATTTAGTAAAAAGATAACTTTGAAGGAATTTGAATTCCGGTTTTTCCAAAAGCCGTACATCTTTCCAGATACCACCGGAAAGAATTCTCGGAAAAATGTCCCACCCGAACATATAAGCTGACTTTCGAATGTAAAGACCATCTGCTCCGTATTTCTGTGCATATACCAGCATCGGATAATCGTACTTTCTTGCTTCAACTGCAACAGGAATGATATGTACCAGAATTTCATTGTCTCCTTTGACAAATTCCTTCCCGTGAACCGGAAGGCTGTGTGTCATCAGCATATTATCCACCTTCGCAAGAAACCTTCCGTTCAGATATATCTCGGCAACGGTATCTATCCCGTCAAACTCCAGCAGATACGTACGGTTCTCTTTCGGCTCAAACTCAAACACTTTCTCATAAAACAGATGATTCATTTCCCGTTCCTGTTCCATAAGAAGATTTTTTCCAAAAAACGGATCCCGAATATATCCGTTTCTCTCCAGATCAATCTCATAATTCCCCGGAACCGTTCCATCGGTCACAAGAATTCCGCTTTCATCCAGAGATTTCATGTCTGTTATCTTACAATCAAGACCTCTGTATATTTCGTCTGAGCAGATTCCAATCTGCCATTTTCCATTAAGACTGTATATTTCCCCCATATCTTTTTCCTTTCCTGTTATATTCCTGAGATTTTTTTAAAAAACAGCAGGAGATGTTCTTCTCCTGCTGTTTTAAGACATCGTATCTGTTCAATACCTTCACGGATAATGGATTCTGAACAGTTACAAGGCATCTGTCATTCTGCCTTATTTTCATAAATTTCTCATCAATTTTACACATATTCCTCAATGAGATTTACTTCATTCCATTTTCCATCCGGCTCAATCAGAAACGTTTTTATCTCATATGGACGGAAAACAGCTTTATGATGACTGCCCATAAATTCCACTTCACATTCCGTTTCCTGTCCGATGCTCTCATAGAATCTTATTACAGTACCTTCTTTCTTCAATGGTTTTTTCAGAGCACTCATAATGATATTATTCGCATCTACAGAAATATAACTGTTCTTCAGAGGCAGTGAACCCTCATGAAAGGTTTCAAACATTGTAATCAAGGGCTGATTCAGAAGCAATGCGTCCTTCACCACCGATGTCTCTTTCCAGCTGCCTTTATGAGGTTCAATAATATACGAAAATTCACTGATTCCCTGATCCATAAAGGAATATTCTTCTTCCTCCTGCTGATTCAGTTCATACGGCTGGTGATGCGCAAATACCGGACTTCTCAGAACCGTAATGCCAATTCTGCTGTCTGTAAAGTCCACACCATTTTTACAGTCATTGAGAATAGCAAGACCATAAGATTCGTCCGAAACATCTGCCCATCTCTGCATAGGCTCTTCCAGACCGATTTTGTTTTTCGTCACATATCCGTATGGAATCTCCGCACAGGCATCACAATTATCGTCCAGTGCTGCTGTATAATACATCTTTACAGCCTTCATATGACCCTGCCAGTTTAATTTTGCCCGGACACGTACCACGTTCTCATTCTTATACAGGGAAAATACCTGTGTAAGTGTAGAATTCTCATATTTCGATATAAACTGAACTGCTTTTCTTACTTCTCCAAAATCAGCCACTTTCGCAGATACAAGCTGAAATTCCCCAATCTTTTTATCCAGTTTTTTCAGCTGATGTCCCCATGTATCATTCAGATCCTCTATAACAGAAACGGAAGAGCGCTCTTTGAGCACCTCTCTATGATTTTTCTTATCATAAATGGACTCTATCGTACCGGTTTCTTCTGAAAAAACAACTTTGAGCTGTTCATTTTCCAGCACAAATGGGTTCTCCGCATCCGTCTGCTTATCTTTTGCAGCTGCCTTATCACTCTGTTTTGCAAAGTATACCGCGTACCCCAATGCCGGTACATCCGCCATGAACGTAATTCTTCTTCTTCCCATAACCCGGCAGGATGGCGCGATGAGCTGATAATCAACAGGATTCCCTTTATCATCCAGCACTTCCAGGTTCTCAGTACGGATCGCATTTCCGAACATTCCATTTTCAAATTCGACAGGCGCCTTCACCGCCCATGAATTCGGATTAAATACGACCAGCGGAAGTCTGTCAGGATCCAGAGGTATATTAATGTCAAAGGAAATTCCATTTGTCGCTTCCGTAGTACAGCGGTCTGCAATTGCCAGTGCCTCACCCAACTGATTTCCGGCATCATAATAAGCAGACTCAATGGCAGATCCGGCCAGTGTATCATGGAACTGATTAAACAGGACATCTTTCCAGGCTCTTGTCAAACCGGTGTCATCCACATGCTTTCCCTGTGCCAGCGCAACTACCGATAAGGCCTCTGCGGCATACAGGGAAGCCTCCGCTCTTCGATTCAAACGCTTGATCATGGATTCCGCTGTATAGCAACCCGGAGAATGATGCTGAAGTTCTTCATTCACCACAGGAAGTTTACAGTCATTAATAGATGCAAAATAAGTATCCGGATCACTGAAAACAATATTAAGATCCGGTCTCTCCTTCTGAAGCGCTTTAATTGCTTCGATGTTTTTTATCGTGGGGCCGCCTCCATGATTACCCACACCATAAAAGCACATCATATGGTCATTATTCTCTGAATACTCCTGTTCACAAAGTTCAACACCTTTTGGTACATCTTCCCAGAAGCAGTACTGCACAGGAATACGGAATGCTTTTACGCGGCTGCCGTCCGGTGCCTGCCATACAAACGCCCTGGCCGGCAGATCTTTTTCATTCGGATCCGGTCTCATGAAAACATAGTTTTCCATTCCCGATAATTTCAGAATCTGGGGAAGCATCGCATTATGACCAAAGCTGTCCACACAATACCCGGTAAGTGCTTTCACACCAAATTTTTCCAGGAAATAATTCTGTGAGATCAGACCATGTCTGGCAAAAGACTCCCCTGATGGAATATTACAGTCCGGCTGTACCCACCATCCACCACAGATCTTCCAGCGACCTTCCTGTACTCTCTTTCTGATCTTCTCAAACATCTCCGGTTCGTTCTTCTCGATCCATTCATAGAACTGCGCAGAACTGGATGTAAAAATAAAATCATCAAATTCATCCATGCGGTCCAGCGCAGATTTCAGTGTTGCTTTGTTTTCCTGATAGCCTTCCTGCCAGTTCCAGAGCCACACCGGGTCCAAATGGGCATTTCCTATCATATGCATTGTTTTCATAGTAATTCTACCTCGCTTATACTGTAATATCCGTATCCGGATTATGAACTTAACACAAAATGACTGTTTCAGCCTTTTGTAGCTCCTCCCATACTGAAGCCCTGTGACATGTTATCCTGTGAAAAATGATACAAGACAAATATTGGAATGATGTACAAAACAGAATATGCTGCCACCTGACCGTACATAACCAGTCCATGCACATCATATAGTCGGTAAATGTTAACAGATGCCGGGAATTTATCCGCACTCATCAGCATCAGGAACGGTAAATAGAAATTTCCCCAGGCATTGATAAAATTATAGGTCGTAACGGTAATCAATCCCGGAAGCATCAAAGGAAGGAGCACTTTTGTAATTGCCTGAAATTTTGTCGCACCATCGATCCATGCCGCTTCTTCCAGATCAACGGATACCGTATTCATAAAATTCCTCATCATCCAGATTGCATAAGGTGTTCCTCCGGCGGACATTACCATAATTAATCCGAAGATACTGTCAATCTGGTGAAATTTAATCAGCAGCTTATATGTTGACAGCATCATTGCAGATGCCGGAAGAGAAGTCAAAAACAACAAACCCAGAGAAAAATTATTTGCAGCCTTTGATTTATATCTTGACAACGGATATGCAGCCATAATCGATACAACATCAATAATCACCGTTGTTCCGCCGGCAATGATCAAACTGTTAAGAAATCCCCTCAACATACCGTCCTTCTGAAGAATAAACGTGAAGTTTTCCAGAGTCCACTTTTCCGGCAGCTTAATCGCCAAAGTCGCCGTCGGGTCAAAGGCTGCAAAAAAAAGCCACAGCGCAGGAACAGCAAAAGCAATGCCGATCAGTATCAGGACTGTATAGGATACTGTATGGCCAAAGATTTTTCTTGTATGCATTTTCATAAGAATATTCCTCCCTTCCTAATCCTGATTTGCTTTTATCAACCGCATATAAACAAGGCTCAGCAGCGCACCGATAAAAAGTAAAATCAGCGCAATTGCCATTCCATAACCTACCTGAAAAGCTCCAAATGCCTGTTTATACATATAAACGGAAAGCGTTGTAGTCTTAATTCCGGGACCTCCTCCTGTAAACGCATAGATCATTCCAAAAGTTCCAAGCGTTCCTAGCGTTACCATGATAAAAGTGGTTGCTGTCGTTCCCTTGATCATCGGCAGTTCAATGGATTTAAAAATATCAAACTTGCTCGCCCCGTCAATTTTTGCCGACTCAATGATATCATCCGGTATGCTGTCCAGCGCAGCCTGGAACATCAGCATACTGTACGCGGATCCCTTCCAGATATTTGCGATTACAATACTGAGAAGCGGATATGTATAGGTCCAGCTCACTTTTTGCATTCCAAATAATTTCAGAAAGATATTCAAAGTTCCTTTGTCATTAAAAAACGCAGAAAACATATATGCAGCAATGATTTCCGGGGTAATCCATCCCAGAACCACCATAAATCCTGTAAATTTACGAACAGATGCTCTTCTTTTTTTCATCAGCTTTGCAATTACAAAGCCAAAGCACTGCTGTCCGATAATTCCGGAAAACAAAAGAAAGATCAACGTATTTTTTAATATCTCCGGAAACTTCGGATCTGTCAGGATGCTCTGGAAATTTCGCAGCCCGACAAAATGAACCGCTGTTGCAGATGATCCGGTCAGAGTCATATCTGTAAATGCGTAATAAACGGTCATCACCATCGGATATATAAAATAAACTCCGATCAATAATATCGCCGGGAGCATAAGTAGTCCGGCTGTAATCAGCTTTTTCCTCGAAAAGCTCTTTCTGGTTTTCATATCCAAATACTCCTTTCTGCTAATATCTCCCGGCATGAGCATCGATTCTCAGGAACATCTCAAAACATCCGGAATTTTTTATATCACAGAAAAATTCGAAACACTTTCCTGTGATATGAAAAACCAGCTGCAGAAAAATCTTCTGCAGCTGGCCATAAACACCTGTTACTTAACAATCACGTTTTCTTCACCAAACAAACGGATCATTTCTTCCTGCAGTGTGTCAATTGCCTCTTCCGGTGTTGCATCACCAGTTGCTATGCTTTCTACTGCTGCTGTAAAGGATGTTGTAATAGAAGAATATCCCTCATAAGCCGGACGGAAATGAGCAAAGGACAACTGTTCCTTGGTAAACGGAATTGCAGACGGAGTCTGATTCAGATAATCTTCTGCTTCAGCAACATCGGTTCTTGGAGATGCTTCTCCACAATACATAACTCTTGCATGGATTCCATCATAACTGCAAAGGTATTTCAGAAGCTCT
Source organism: Blautia sp. HCP3S3_G3 (assembly GCF_052063365.1). Taxonomy (NCBI): domain Bacteria; kingdom Bacillati; phylum Bacillota; class Clostridia; order Lachnospirales; family Lachnospiraceae; genus Blautia; species Blautia sp. HCP3S3_G3. The sequence goes on from NZ_JBQHXR010000024.1 coordinate 10,741, forward strand.
ACTCCGCCTTCTTTATTAGCAGCTTTTTCCGGAATTGCCCATGTCCAGCCACCGGACATTGTAGTATATCCAGGATCCTGTCCTTCAGATGTCGGCATGTTTGCGCATCCCCATACATCCATTACTTCCGGCCATGGATACTGTGTTGCAAACTGTCCAAGAGTCCAGCTTCCTGTTACATAAAGGCCAATTTTGCCATTCTGCATATAATCTGTCACGAGAAGATCTCCCATACTTGGATCTGCTGCCTGTGCAGGAGTTTCTGTTACACCATATGTATTGAAGATATCATTGACAAAGTTAAATGTTGTAAGAAGATTTTCTTTATCTACTACCCATTTTCCGGTCTCAGCATCATATAACTGTGACGGCCACTCTCCCTTTGTGCCGGACAGGAGCAGCTGGAATGTACGCATGGAAGTTTCTTCCGGATAAGTACTGGAAGCATACATAAACAATGGAATAAAATCTTCTACGTCCGCATTTGCTTCTTTTAATTTGGAAGCAACATCAATAACTTCCTGCCAGTTTGCCGGCTGCCAGTCTCCTTCAATACCAATACCAGCCAGAAGTTCTTTGTTATAAAACAGAATCTGTGTATCTGTGGAGCACTGAACCGCATAGGTCTTTCCATCTGCGCCTTTTCCGCCTTCCAGCATCGCATCGCTGAACTTGGAAAGATCTTCCCAGTCAGCGAGTGCATCATCCAGACAATACAGTTTTCCGGCTGATGCATCTGATTTTACCATGAATCCATCTTCTGCAATTACATCCGGACATGTTTCTTCGCTTTCCATAAGAAGCATCGTTTTGGTATACATATCCTGATCTGCCGGGATCAGAATCGGTTCTACTGTATAACCGGTTTCTTCCTGGAATTTGTCGACGATTTCCTGATGCCATGTCAGAGAATCGCCCTGGACTGCGATTTTCACTACCTTGTTCTCTTCTGCAGATACTGTAGTCGCTAACATTGTAGCAACCATAGCTGCTGTCATCACTGTTGATACAATCCTTCTGTTCATTGTGTATCCTCCTTTTATGTTTTAATATAATTTTAACCATCATAAAGAAATGGTTATGTTCCAATTAATCCTGCCCGAAGAAAAAAGCTTCCAGCATGGAGCATATCGTATGGTAAACGATAATATGTTTTTCCTGAACAAATGCCGTCTCCGTTTCCGGCACACATATGCATACATCAGACATTTCTTTCAGCATACCGCCTGTTTCGCCGGTAAAACCGATGACATGCATTTTCTTTTTTCTGGCAACCTCTGCTGCATACAATACATTTTTCGAATTACCGGAAGTCGTAAGTGCAATCAGCACATCTCCTTCGCAGCCATATCCGTAAACCTGCTGCGCAAATATCATGTCCGGATTCACGTCATTCGCATATGCTGTAGCCAGGACATGATTCTGTGTCAGTGAGATCGCAGGCAGCGCTCCCTGCAGAGAACCTGTAAGTTCTCCAAACTGACTCCCCTGATCCGATCCCAATGGACGGTCCAGATGAAATCCCTTCATCAGTTCCCCTACAATATGATCTGCATCCGATGCACTTCCTCCGTTGCCGCATGTGAGCAGCTTCCCATTTGCGCAATAGGATCGTTTCAGTATCTCATATGCAGTCTCCACATCTTTCGAAACACCTGCAAGATCCGGATGTCTGTCATTCATCTCCCTGAGATACTCCTGTTCGGTTTTCATAAGTCTTTATCCTTTCCTGCCTGTTTACAAAAACGAAACATTGCTCAAAACAATCGACAGCGCTGCAAAATCGCCAATGTATTCTCCCAGGCCGGAGCGTACAATTCTGCAAACAGACAATGATCTGGCCAGTGCTTCTCTTTGTAAAACTTCCGATGCCAGGTGCCATATCAATTCATAACTTCTTGTAAACACACTGCCGCAGACAATAATCTCCGGATTCAGAATATCGATCAGAACCGCCAGGGCTGTACCCAGATGTTCACCGCTGATTGCGAATACTTCCTTTGCAAAGCTGTCACCTTTTTTGGCTGCGTCTGCAAGAACCTTCGCCGTCAGGGTCTCCAGCCGGCTCATATCAGGACAAATCGACGGCGGGTTTCCCATCTGAATCAGTTCCATTGCCTTCATTCTGGCAATCTGAGCGATTCCCATGCCACTGCACAAACCTTCAAAGGATCCGGCTTTTCCATAGCCTACAGGTCCCATTTCTGCCAGTCGTATGTGACCTACTTCACCAGCCATATCATTTGTTCCATGGTATAATCTGCCATCCAGAATCAGTCCGGCACCCATGCCCGTCCCATAAGTTAAAAAAATAGCATTTCTGCATCCTCTGGCAGCGCCAAACATATATTCTGCAAGTGCACCTGCATTTGCATCATTCTCAAGGAAACACGGAACATTAAATTTTTCTTTAAAACGCTTCACAATCTCGACATTGTCCCACCCGATCAAATTCGGCGGGCTTAAAATAACTCCACTTTCATGATCCAGCGGTCCGCCGCAGCTGATACCTATTCCAACCACTTCACTCAAATCTACATGATGCCTTCTCATAATCTCTTCTATAATGTCATAGATCTGGGAAATAATCTTATCCGGACCATCCTGTATAATTGTCGGCATTATTACTTTATCTAAAATAAAATCCTCTGTTCCATAATCAGCGACAGAACCTTTTCCCAATACCACGGCGCATTTGGTTCCACCAATATCCACCCCAATAGCGTATTTCTTCATTTCCACCGCCCCTTTGTTTTGATGGCTTTATTATATCTCCCCCCCTTTCTATTTGTCAATTCATTTTATTATAATCATCTTTATATACAATTTAATTTGCCATTCATTGTGCATAATGCTACTTTTATTCTTTTTTTGTCAAATTTTATCATTAATTATTTTTTATCTTAGTAAATTCTATTTATTATAAGGGTTATTATTCTGATCTGACAGAACCGATTCATTACACTTCAGCAAATTTATTTTCATCTTTTTATTGCATTCCGACACACAGATGATAAAATACCTATAAGGATCTTTTATGACTTTTTATTTAAATTCGTAACTGTTCAGTACCTTCACAGTTACGAGCAAAAATCCATTTAAAATCGCCTGCGGCGATGGGATTTTTGCTTGTATGTCTCGGGATTTTCATGCATAAATGCATGAAAACACCTCGCGGGATATCCCTCCTGAATAGTTACTTAAATTCAACTTGGGTTTTATCTTCATTTATATCACCTATACCATATCATCTATACAGAATAAGACGCAGCATTCAGTTAAACACCATCGGCATATGACACCCATCTGCTCACAACGCATAGTGATACATATTTTGTATCTGTTCAGTACCTTCACAGATAATGTATTCTGAACAGTTACCATATTTCAATGAAACTTATAAAAAATATAATCATAACCGAGGCAGATCAATGAATAGTAAAAAAGGTACGAACAATCAGGATATTAAGCGTCAGAACAAATTATTAATTCTTAAAATGATTGCTACCGAAAGTGGGTTATCACGTGTCGACATCGCCCATAAGACCGGTTTAACCAAAATGACTGTAGGGAATTTAATCGCTGAATTGATCGAAGAAAATCTGATCTCCGAAAGTGAACATACATCCGACAGCGAAACAGAAAATAAATATGGGCGAAAGCCAATCACGTTTTCCATTTCTGACCGGTCACCGTGCACCCTGGGAATCCTGATCAAAAGAGAATTGTGTCAATTAATTATCGGGGATCTGAGCGGAACTATCCTTGATTCGATAAAGTACACCTACGAATCCATGAACAGTGCTTCCGAACTCCTTGAACTTCTTTATGAAGGATATCGTCAGCTGCAGGCACGCACACAACGCAGGATCATCTATATCGGAATATCGTCGGTCGGACCAATCGACACTCAGAAGGGCATTATTCTGAATCCCCCATTTTTTTATGGGATTCAGGATCTCCCTATTACTTCTTTTTTCAAAGAAAAAACAGGGCTTCCCACCTATCTGATCAATGACGCAAATGCCGGAGCTCTGGCAGAGAAATTATACGGAAAGATGACCAATGTTAAAAATTACCTCTACCTTCACATCATGAATGGAATCGGTACAGGAATTATCATTAACGATCTTCTTTATGAAGGAAACACCGGACAGAGCGGAGAATTCGGACACATCTCCATCAATTACGCAGGTCCGAAATGTGACTGTGGAAATCAGGGCTGTCTTGAATTGTATGCAAATATAAAAACGATGAGAAATTCTATCATCGAGCATCAGTCTCTGTTTCCGGATTCCCCGCTTTTGAAAATAAACAAACCAAACTGGGAAAACATTGTATCAGAAGCAAACAGAAAAGATCCGCTGGCAGAAATGGTATTGGCCAACTATTGTTCCTACATCGCATATGCACTGGTCAATATGCTGAAGATACTGGATGTATCTACTATAATCACCGGATATACCAATCCCGGAAATGGTGATTTTATTGAACGCCTGTTACAGGTTAAGCTTTCAAGGGCTTTACGTCATCGAAATTTTGGAGATATTATCGTCAGGCATTCCTCCTTTGATGACAATGCACCATTGATCGGTTCCATTGCCTTTATCAATAACAAAATATTTAACGGTGAACTTCCTCTTTAACAAAAATATCTGCTAACACAGTAATGCAGAATACACATGCTGCATTCAATGGCCTCTGCCGGTCCCGTAATTGATCAGATCTGCCGGATAATCCGCAAACCATCGGCTCTGAAGGAATAGAAAAGCAAAAAGAGTCTTTGCGACAAAAATATTCTGCAAAGGCTCTTTGTATTTTTTCATATTTTCAGCATCCGATCAGCACTTTTTTTCCCTCAAATGCAAATCCGTAATGCCTGATCTTTTCTCCGGGAATTCCTCTGGCAATCAGTTCTGTATCGTATCCTTTATCCGCTATCTGCTTCAGCGCATTCTGAACCGTTTCTTCCAGATTCTTTTCTTTTTGCGGTCTTCGTACCTTAAATTCAAAAACATATGCATTCAGACCATCCTTCAACGGTTCCAGCACCACATCATATCTCCCAAGACCACTTTCTCTGTTTGACATGATTCTGTATTTATCCGCCAGATCAACAATCAGTCCCAGAAGAAATCCATGATAAAATTTTTCCGGCTCCGCTTTTTCAGATGGCTTTTTCCCAGCATCAAAGCTGCTGAAGGTCTGCAGTGCAATCTGATTCATAAATTCGTTCATATAATCTACATCCTCATCCAACAGGGCTTTCACAAAATCATTGTATCGAACAGATGTATTTTGAAACCACTCATGAATCATTCGCCTGAACATTTTCTCCACTTCATAGTTCGTCAGTGACAGAACATAAATTCCCCCGCTTCCTTCCATCGGCGCTTTTTCCACCTTCAGGTAACCGGAAGCAAGCAGCAGGCTCCAGATTGCCGCAGTATTCTGATTCAACTGGCTGTATACAATTTCTTCATCAATCACCGATTCCATCTGCCTGCCTTTCAGCAGATCTTCCATAGCAATTTTAATGTCCGGTGTTCCTTCACGGATCAGTTTGCTTATCAACGAGTTAGAACTGGTATTTGCCCAGTAACTGTCAAATTTCCCGGAATCCAGGTATTTCGTAATTGACCATGGATTATAAATATCCTTTCTGCTGCCAAACCGAAATCCATCATACCATAACCTTACTTTTTCCATGGAGTCTGAAAGTTCAAATTCCTTTAAAGCAAACTGAACCTCTTCCTCTGTAAAGCCAAATGAAGTTTGATATTTCACGGATGTCGTCGTCACCACTTCAATATTATTGAGATCGGAAAAGATCGATTCCTTTCCTACTCTGGTAATTCCAGTCAATAGGCCCCGTTCCATATATGGATTGGTTTTAAATGTAGAATTGAACAGACTTCGCATGAATTCCGACAATTCCTCCCAGTATCCATTCACAAACGCTTCCTGCAGAGGTGTATCATATTCATCAAGAAAGATCAGCACTTTTTTTCCCGAATATCGGTACAGATATTCACAGAGATAATTCAGGGACACCGCAGCAATTTCATCTGTCATATCTGTTTTTATGGATCGAATATAATCCCAGTCTGCTCCTCTCAGTACATTGTCCGTTTTCAGATAATCATACATATTATACAGTCGGATCAATTTCTGAATAATGGCACTCCTGGCAACTTTGTATGTGGAGGCTTTGATATCTGCGAAGCTCAGAAATATCGTCGGAAAGCTACCCTGCATTTCCCGATATTCAGGATCATTCCATACGGACAGCCCTTCAAACAAGTCTTTTCGTCCCGCATACTGGTTCGAAAAAAAAGCTTCCGTCATGCTCATATTTAATGTTTTCCCAAAACGCCGGGGGCGTGTGATCAAAGTAACGACATCACGATTTCCCCACCACTCTTTTATAAAAGAAGTTTTATCAATATAAAAGCTGTTATTTTCTCTTATAGATGAAAAATCCTGATTTCCGATGGAAATAACCGGTTTCATAACCTTCGCCCTCCCTGCTTTTGAATATACAGGTTTATTATAGCAAATATTCTCTCAAAATAATATCTGTTTTTGTTGTCGGGTTATATAACCCCAAATCATTAAACTCTCAAGCAGCTGAAGCGCTACTTACTTCATTAGTGGGGAACCGTTGGCTTTCCCTCGAAGGTTCACCAGCACTATATTCATGTGCCTTACCTGATTCGCCCAGACCTGAATGAAACCGACTCCGATTCCCTTCCTGATTTTTCACTACCCCTTTAAGTGAAACCCAACTGCCAGCGCAGGAGAGAGACGGGAGAGCGGGGTGTGGAAGTGCTTACGTCCTGTTTCAGTGCACTCTGCAGGCGTCTTAGAAGTACTTGTCTCGTGGATTTTTGCGTTGCGGACCGGATTTCTGTTGTTTGAGCCGAAGGCGAGTTCAGAAATCCGGTTCGCGTTCTTAGCAAAAATACAGGGGGCTAGTACTTCTTAGGCGCCGAAGCCCGCACAGAAACAGAACGTAAGCACTTCCGCACCCCGCTCTCCCGTCTCTCTTCTGCGCGTCCAGTTTTTCACGCCCCCTTCACTGTCTTTCGCCTTGTATTAAAGTTCCGGCGAAAGCCAACGATTTTCCGCGTACCGTAAAGCTTCCCCCCGGCACCTTCAGAATCCCATTTTCCCATACCGCATCCCCGCCATAGGACAGCAGTACCTCACCCGGATTCTCTGCCAACGGACACTCTGCTTCTTTCTCAGAAGGATTTAAGATCACCGTTACGCACTCCCCTTCGTCCGTACGCTCATACACAAACGGAAATGCCTGTTTTTCCGCATAAAGCATACGGATATCTCCCCTGCTTTGAAGAGCAGGATGCGCATGACGAAAAGCCACCAGTTTCTTCACCATATTAAGAAGAGAATCCGGATCCTGCATCTGTTTTTCCACAGTAGGACGCTCTTCATCCGGATCCTGAGGAAGATACAGTTCATCCTTCGGGGCGCAGGAAAATCCGGAATTTGTGGTATGATCCCACTGCATCGGAGTACGGGAACCGGTACGGTTGTAGCCGCCCTCTTTAGAAACCAGATTATGTACATAACGCATACCAATCTCGTCACCATAATAGATATACGGACATCCCGGCATAGTAAGAAGAAACGCAAAAGCGATCTTCATTTCTTCCTCATCCAGATATTCACGCATACGCACCATGTCATGATTTCCGGACGGAATACAGCTCAGTCCGGCACCGTTCACCCGGCTGTGGATATCCATATAGGTTTCGGCAAATTCACTGATATCGCCGGTACCTTTTCTGGAAAAATAAGGATTTGTACGAAACAGATCCATATAATGAGTTGGACCGTTATGAAGCAGAAAATCCATATGAAAGCCTGCTTCCAGCGCTACTTTCGGATCTCCCCATTCCGATACCAGAACCGCTTCCGGATACTTCTCATCCAAAAACTTACGTATCTTCTGCCAGAGAAGCTTCGTCCATTTTCTGTCCGGGTCAGCCTTTACCAGGCTGCCCGCCATATCCACGCGGAATCCGTCACATCCCATATCCAGCCAGAACGCCATAATATCCTGCAGAAGGAGTCTTCCTTCTTCCGCTTCCGGTGAATCCGCTGCAAACTGCCAGTCCTCCGTCACTTCGCCAAATCCATAATTCAAAGCAGGCTGTGAGGAAAAACAGTTCACTCCTACAGCACCGTCTCTGTCAAAAAAACCTCTCAGCCACCCTCTGATCCCGGGTGTGGAATTGTCCCCTTTTTCAGCTCCGTCAGTCCAGACATAACGGTTTGTATACTTATTTTTTTCCGGTTTGCAGGATTCTTTGAACCACTTGCACTCCAGAGAAGTATGTCCTGCCACAAGGTCCAGAAGAACTTTCAGACCGCGTTTGTGCGCCTCCTCAAAAAGCATCTTCAGGTCCTCGTTGGTCCCGTATCTGGGCGCTGCTTTGTAAAAATCCGTTACATCGTAACCCGCATCAAAAAACGGGGATTCAAAACAGGGATTCATCCAGATCGCATTGCATCCAAGATCACGGATATAGTCCAGTCTCCGGATCACCCCCTGAAAATCTCCTATTCCATCTGCATTACTATCCTGAAAAGACTGCGGATATACCTCATAAAAAACCGCATCGTCAAGCCATCCAGCCATTATTCATCCTCCCAAAAACGAAAATATTTTCATATCCGGCAGATTATACTGCCAGTCCGTGCTTTTATCATCATATATCCGGATACCATGTTTTTGCTTGTCTTATAGAAAGAAATAATAATACAAAATCCTGATTTTCCGACTTTCAATTCCCTTGACATAATCTTTATTTCAGATTATAATATCAGTAATCATTACTATTATATATTTTTATCAAACGAAAGGAGGAAATGATATGGCTTTTAGATGTTCTGTATGCGGATATATTTATGATGAGGAAAAACTTCCGGATTCTTATGAGTGTCCGGTGTGTCATCAGACAGGCAGATTTGAACCATATACGAAAGAAAATCAGGCATTCCCGGAAACATCAGACGGGTCGAATGTCCGGGATCTGTCCTACGATCCATTATTTGCAAGGCAGGACGCTTCCTGCCGTTATATGAAAGAGATTCACGAAATGGCTGTAAGCGGCAAATCTCTCCACAGCTCCATGGGTACACAGATGAGCATGCCCGGATGGGATGATATCCTGCTTCTCGGTGCACAGCTGAATCCCCCGCCTCTGGATGACGGAGAGCCGGTTGTGACCAGAACCGTAATCGGCAGACATGCGAAAAAACCGCTCGTAATTGAAAATCCCGTATTTATCTCTCACATGTCCTTCGGTGCTCTCTCCAAAGAAACCAAGATTTCCCTTGCCAGAGGAAGTGCTCTTGCCTGCAGTGCCATGTGCAGCGGTGAAGGCGGTATTCTTCCGGAGGAAAAAGCAGCCGCAGACAAATACATATTTGAATATGTTCCGAACCGCTACAGCGTAACTCCCGAGAATCTCCGCACCTCTGATGCAATTGAAATTAAAATCGGCCAGGGAACCAAACCGGGTATGGGCGGTCATCTCCCGGGAGACAAAGTGACCGGAGAAATCGCGGCAATCCGCGGCAAAAAGATCGGGCAGGATATTCAGAGTCCGTCAAAATTCCCGGATATCCATACCAGAGACGATCTGAAAGAACTTGTATACATGCTTCGGGAAGCCTCTGAAGGACGCCCGATAGGCATCAAGATCGCTGCCGGACGAATTGAGAAAGACCTGGAATTCTGTGTTTACGCAGAGCCTGATTTCATAACCATCGACGGCCGCGGAGGAGCTACCGGATCCAGTCCGTTTTTCCTGCGTGAATCCACCAGCGTTCCTACAATTTATGCACTTCACAGAGCAAGAAAATACCTGGATTCTGTGGGTTCTGATATTTCGCTGATCATTACAGGCGGCCTGCGTGTATCTTCTGACTTCGCCAAGGCAATCGCCATGGGTGCAGATGCTGTAGCAATTGCTTCTGCCGCACTTATCGCCGCAGCCTGTCAGCAGTACCGGATCTGCGGTACCGGAATGTGTCCTGCCGGAGTCGCTACTCAGGATCCCTCTCTCCGCGCAAGACTGAATCCGGATGCAGCTGCCGCAAGAGTTGGAAATTTCCTCAACGTTTCACTGGAAGAACTGAAAACCTTTGCCCGAATCACAGGGCATAAAGACCTTCACGACCTCTCTGTCGATGATCTTATCACCATTAACCGTGAGATATCGGAATATACCGACATTCCGCATGCATAATGCTTTTCACGGATTTGTCCGCACTTGCATTTTGTGCTCATTATGCAACAAATATAAAAGGTTAAACACAAAAGGCTGCATCATTTGCAGCCTTTTGTGTTTGTATCAATATTCGCTTCTTCATAATCAGAGATCATTCAGAGATAATTCAAAAATCATTCAGATTACTATTCACTTTCTGCCAGCAATTCTCCATACAGATTTCTATTCACTTTCCATCAGCGATTCTCCATAGGATTTCCCCGCCTCATAATCTCAGAGCAGTGTAAGAAAATTCAAAGCTCCCGGCACGTTCTGCGTACCTTTTTCCAGAAGAGAGATCAGACCGCGGATGGTCTCCTCGATTTCCCCCGGAGTACCCGGAAGCAGTGTATTATCCATCTTAACTGCAAGCACGATCAGAACAATCTCCGCCAGTGCTGCCGGATAGTCAAAATAAATCTCCCCGTTATCAATACCCTGCTGAATAATCTCTGTCAGAGCAGGCTTCAGCTGAGTGATCAGATGTTTCAGATATTTCTGGTGAATATATGCTTCTTCGTGTGTATTATCTCTGACCGGCTTACCGGAAGTACCATTATTGATCTGTTTTCGAAACTCTGCCGAAGACTTCCTGCAGGCCTGAAAAACCATTGCCATTCTGGTAAAAGGCGGAATATCCGTCTTCTTCGCCAGTTCTTTGGCCGTTTCCAGAGGTTTCTCATAATTCCGTTCTACGAGCGCATCCAGAATCGCATCCTTGGACGGAAAATAATAATAGATACTGCCCTTACCGATACCGGCCTTCTGCGCAATTGCAAGAACGCCATGCTGGCCGAGCCCCACGAGGATGTCTGGATTCAGTCTGATGACGGACTGAAGCTTCATGCCACCTGGTTTCCTCAGGAAGAATGCAAAAAGATCGTCATCTGCTTTCATGGCTACACCAGCCGGGGCATGAACGATTACACCGGACTTTCCAGTTACTATCTTCCCCATGGATATTCCATGCTTCTGGTAGACGAACGCGCCCACGGGGAAAGCGAAGGCACTTACATAGGTTTCGGCTGCCTGGACCGTATGGATGCTCTGAAATGGTTCGACTGGGTACTGGAAACCTGCGGCAAAGACGTCCGGATCCTGCTCCACGGCACCTCCATGGGTGGTGCCACTGTCCTGATGGCAAGCGGTCTTGCACTTCCTGAACAAATAAAAGGGATCATCTCCGACTGCGCCTTCACCTCTCCAAAAGAGGTATTTACTCATGTACTTCACACCATGATCCACCTTCCGGCTTTTCCGATTATGCAGATTTCCGACAGAATCAACCGCAAACGCGCCGGCTACGGTCTGGATGACTGCAATGCAGCAAGAGAAGTACAAAAAGCAACTGTTCCCATTCTTTTTATCCATGGATCCGCTGACACCTTTGTTCCATGCAGCATGTGCGATACCATTTACGAAAACTGTGCTTCCCCGAAGAAAAAACTGATCGTGGAAGGCGCAGCACACGCAGAAAGCTTTTATAAAGATACGGAAGCTTATGAAAACGCTATGACTGAATTTCTTGGAGGAATTATAAAATGATGAGAAAACACAAAGGATATCCTGTATATCCCCTGACTGTTGCACAGAAATTTCATACCTATTATCAGAACTTCTGTCCCAAAAAAGAAGTTCTGAACATCGGTACCAGCCTTACCATTGAAGCGGAACTGGACATCGATATGCTGAAAAAAGCCATCTACAAAGCCTATGAGCGCTGCGATTCCATGCGCCTCCGCTTTGCTGCTGACAAAGAAGGCACCCTGTATCAGTATGTTGTAGACAAAGAAGACCGCGACATCGAATATGTGGATTTTTCCGGCAAAACCATGGAAGAAGCTGCCTGGATATGAAATTCCCGGCCGGAACCATTATGATGTCTGTCCTGCCTGTACATCATGCCTATTGCCTGAGCATGGATTTCCTCAAGGGATTTTCTACAGGCGCAGTTGTGTGCATCAATGATTCACTGATCCGTATGGTAAAAAATATCAAACTGTTCCGTCCGAATTTGATTCTCATGGTTCCGCTGATGGTTGAGACCATCGCCAAAAAACTGGAAGATGCTGCCGGACTTCCGCCTGAAATTGTAAAAAAAGAAGTCTTCGGAGAACAGTTCCATACCATCTGCAGCGGCGGCGCATATCTCCCGCCTGCAATGGTAGATCTCTTTGCCAAATACGGCATTGCTATTCTCCAGGGTTACGGTATGACCGAATGTTCTCCGGTAATCAGTACAACCGTAAGCTGGGATATCCGCAAGGGCACCGTAGGCCAGCTTCTCCCCAACTGTGAAGCCAAAACTGTGAATGAAGAGCTCTGGGTACGCGGAAGCAGTGTGATGCAGGGTTACTACAAAATGCCGGAGGAAACCGCTGAAGCTCTGGTAGACGGCTGGCTCCGCACCGGTGATCTGGGTTATGTGGATGAGGAAGGTTTTGTATATCTCACCGGCCGCAAGAAAAACCTGATCATCACCAAAAACGGCGAAAATGTATCCCCTGAGGAGCTGGAAAATAAAACCGGCGAGAACCATCTTGTTCAGGAAATTCTGGTCCGAGAAAGCGAAGGCGTCATCGAATCAGAAATCTTCCCGGATCTGGAATACGCCGCCAAAAAAGAAATCATCGATATCCCGGCAGAACTCCAGAAGCTGATCGACGACTACAACAGTTCTGCGCCTGCCTACAAGCGTGTATACCGCCTGAAGACCCGCGACACAGAATTCCCGAAGACACCGTCTAAAAAAATCAAACGTTATTAAAATATCTGACATGGTCAGGAAACCAGACTTTATTTTGAATATCATCTTACAATCTCTTTCTGATGAAAAAGAACCAGTCTTCATTATCTAGTACATCGAAAACCTGGCTCTTTTTCTCTGTTTGTAATGAGCAGTAATCATTTTCACACATCCCGGTTAGCTTTTCCTTTTACGTCATTTTACGTTTCACACTTCTTTCACAAATAATTTTGATTTTTCTCTTGACTCTCATAATGTTAAGTGTTATATTACACATAGAACAAAGGAAGAGAACAAAAAGAGAATAAGAAACAGGTTCTATGAGTTCTCCGGACATCCCAGTTCCAAAGAAACAGGTAAATATGCATAGTATAAAAAAGGAGAGATGACTTATGTTAATGCCTAGTATTTTTGGAGAAAACTTATTTGATGACTTTTTTAATGATTTTCCGTTCTACGGAGACCGCGATATCAGGAACACAGAGAAGAAACTTTATGGCAAGAACGCCAACCACATTATGAAAACAGATGTAAAGGAAATGGACAATGGCTATGAAGTCATGATTGATCTGCCTGGTTTCAAGAAAGACGAAGTAAAAGCTTCCCTTGAAAATGGTTACCTGACCATCAGCGCAGCCAAAGGTCTGGATAAGGACGAAAAAGAAAAAGACAGCGGACGTTACATCCGCAGGGAACGTTACGCAGGTGCCTGCAGCAGAAGCTTTTATGTAGGCGAAGATGTCCGTCAGGAAGACATCAAGGCAGAATTCAAACACGGAATCCTGAAATTATTCGTTCCGAAGAAAGAAGCAAAACCAGCGGTGGAGAAAGATCATTTTATTTCCATTGAAGGCTAAAAATAGCGAGAGGTCAGTCAATGGCCTCTCGTTTTCACATACTATATTTCTGAGAGAAGGTGAAAGCGTTGAATAAGAAAAGAGATTATTATGAAGTGTTAGGCGTCAGTAAAAATGCGGATTCCGCCGATATCAAAAAAGCATACCGGAAGCTTGCCAAGAAATATCATCCGGACAGCAACGAGGGAAATACCCGTGCAGAAGAACGCTTTAAGGAAATTACAGAGGCCTATGATGTTCTGAGTGATGAAAAAAAGAGAAAGCTGTATGACCAGTTCGGGCATGCCGCATTTGACGGCGGGGCCTCCGATGCAGGTGCCGCCGGTGGATACGGTAATCCGTTCGGCAGCGGGCAGGGAAATCCATTTAATCATGGCCAGTACAGAGAATACCATTTTGAAAACGGTGAAAACATGGATGATATTCTGAAACAGTTCTTTGGCGGAAACGGTTATCACTCCGGTGCTGCCGGCGGATTCAACGGAGCAGGCGGTTTCGGTAACGGATTCAATCATTTCCGTGATTCCGGCAATTATGGCAATTTCGGAAGTTTTGGCGGTTTCAGAGATTCAGGACACTATGGTGATGCAAGGACTTCCGGCAATTTCAACGGATACAGCGATTCCAACAAAGGACAGGATCTGCAGGCAGAAGTAGAGGTCACCTTCGACGAAGCAGCCTTTGGCGGCAAAAAAGTCATCCGTCTGCAAAACAGTTCCGGTCAGATACAGTCCTACGAAGTCAATATCCCTGCAGGAATCGAATCCGGCAAAACCATCCGTCTGAAGGGCAAAGGCATGCCGGGAATCGGTTCTTCCCGTCCCGGAGACCTGCTTCTGAAGGTTACCGTACAGGACAAACCGGGATTTCGAAGAGAAGGCCAGGATATCTATACCACTGTGACAATCCCCTTCATCACTGCTGTATTCGGCGGAGAGGCCAAAATTCCCACCCTCTACGGAGATGTCATCTGCAAAATTAAGCAGGGCACCCAATCAGGCACCAAAATCCGCCTCCGGGGCAAAGGCATTGTATCCATGAGTCATCCTTCTGTCAGAGGTGACCAGTATGCCACCGTAGAAATTCAGGTTCCCCGTACCCTTACCCCCGAAGCTGCACAGAAGCTCAGAGAATTTGAACAGATTCAGAAAAAGCAATCCTTCCGAAACGGAGGTGCAGCATAACAGGAAATCCAAAGTTGTGATTGCGATGTATCCGTGAATTGTTTATAATAGAAGTATAAATTATTTTATATAACAATAGAGCCAGAGGATACCCTTTTATTTTTCCTCTGGCTCTTTGCAATAATCGCAGAATGAATTTTTAAACACGCTCCGGGCAAAATCACATTTTTTCTCTACAGTCCCATCCTGTCACCCATAATTCCATGGTCGGTATCATCCATGCGCTTCTCCATCTTTTCCATACATACCCTGCTGAAAAACTGCAGTGCAGGAAGTCCGTTCACTGTATCTTCACGCTCCCATGCCAGACACATCCGTTCCGGATGCCACTGTACACTGTAAACAGGAAGAATAGAATGGTGCATTGCCTCCACAGTTCCATCTTCCGGGCAATAACTGTCCGGCACCAGATTTTCACCAAATCGGTCAACAGCCTGATGATGAGCACTGTTATGAAAAAACTCTGTTCCATAAATCTCTGCCAGCCAGCTTCCCTGATTTACCAGACAGCGATGAACTTTATCTGGATCCTCCAATCTTCGTGCATGACGGAAAGAGGTAGGAAGATGCTGGATCAGCGTTCCTCCAAAATATACATTGATCACCTGATGACCCCTGCAGATGCCAAAAACCGGTTTTCCGCTTTTCACAAAATCATCCAGTACCGCAAACTGAAGCTTATCCAATACATCCACGACCATCGTACTTCCCTGATTCTCCTGTCCGTAACGCACAGGATTGATATCACCTCCGCCCGGAAGCAAAAGCCCGTCATAGTCTTCCACTTTCATCTCCGAGTAATCCAGATATTCCTGCTGATACGTCTGCGGAAGCTGCTCCGACTGAAGAGAAACCGCAACCGGTTCCATCCCCGCAGCCCGAACTGCATCCATATAATTTTGAATATTCTGATTGATCTCCGGAATTACAATTCTCGGTTTTTTCATAGCCATTTTCCTGCCTTTACATGATTATCTCTTAGAGCATTATAATACATAGATTCCTCCATATTGCACTTTACTACCATTTTTAATGATCCCGGATAGAATTCAGAAAATCCTGTGCACGCTGTGTTGCAGGATGCGCAAAAAACTCTTCCGGTACATTTTCTTCGATAATCTTTCCGCCATCCATAAAGATAATTCTGTCTGCCACACGTCTTGCAAAATTCATTTCATGAGTAACGACAACCATCGTCATTCCTTCCTTCGCCAGCTCTGTCATAACATCCAGAACTTCACCGATCATCTCTGGATCCAGTGCACTTGTCGGTTCGTCAAACAGAATTGCCTTGGGATGCATGGCAAGAGAACGGGCAATTGCCACCCTCTGCTGCTGACCGCCGGAAAGCTGAGCAGGCATTTTTGCAGCCTGGGAATCTACACCGACTCTTTTGAGAAGTTTCATTGCTTCCTCTCTTGCTTCCTTTTTCGGCACCTTCAGTACATCTGTTGGACCAAGAGTGACATTATCAAGAATGTTTTTATGTGCAAATAAATTAAATGACTGGAACACCATTCCCACCTGGGCGCGAAGACGGGCAAGATTTTTCCCCTCCTTGGGAATTGCAACACCATCAATCAGTATTTCCCCGGAATCAATGGTTTCCAGACGGTTAATCGTACGGCACAGGGTGGATTTTCCCGAACCGGAAGGTCCGATAATCACGACAACCTCGCCTTTTTTTACACTGAGATTAATATCTTTCAGCACATGAAGTGCCCCGAAATGTTTATCCACATGTTTCAGTTCAATTACCGGAACCGTCCCCTGCGTATTTGTCTGACTTTCTTTCTGAACCATATATATCGCTCCTTTATATCTGTTCTGCTACAATATCCTCACCTGTATGGATCTCTGTCATGGATCTGTTCCTGCTATGGCTATAATATTCTGCTGAGTACCATTGATAAACGCAAACCCATGGAACCCCAGATTGAACATCTCCATACACTGAACTGCCAGGGAGCTGTCATTTTTGGAACAGAAATGCAGGATGAAGATATGGATGCATTTCTCTCCCTCCACATTCCCCTTGTTGTTATGGATAATGACCTGACCCGCCTTCCCTGCAATACCATTTCTATCAACAACCAGATGGGAACCTATCAGGCAATCGAACATCTGATTCAAATGGGTCATACCCGCATCGGCTATCTCAAGAGTCAGATCCGCATCAACAGTTTCAAAGAACGTCATCAAGGATATGTCAATGCCCTCACTCATTTTGGCCTTGCCTTCCAGCCTGAACATATTTTGACCGTACACTATACGGAAGAAGGCAGTTATCGGGATCTCAGACAATATCTGGAAAACCATACTCCGGAGGAACTTCCTGATGCCTTTGTCTGTGATGATGATACCATGGCTGTGGGTGCACTTCGCGCATTTCAGGAAAAAGGGATCCGCGTCCCGGACGACATCTCTGTCATAGGCTTCAACGACAGACCAACCTGCGAAGAAACGTTCCCTCCTCTCACTTCCATCAATGTCTCCAAACGTTCTCTGGCCTTTGAAGCAGTAGAAGAGCTAAGAGCTGATCCGGCTGATCAAAAATCAGGAACAGACAAACAGACAGGATCCGATAAATGAAGAAACACGTTCACGGAAAATACGCATAGGGACCAAGCTGATCATCAGAGATTCTGTTTCCCGTCATCTTTTCTGAAATCAATCCGGACCAGCTTTTTTCCATTGGGAAGCATACATTCCAAAGACCGGATGGCATGGTAATGAATTTCAGCCATTGCCTTATTCAATGCTGCTTCTTCCATTAAATGATGTACCTGTTCCAATCCGTCAAACACATGCAGATATGGGGAATCAGAGACCCAATGGTTCTCCATATTGATCTGAATGATACAGGAAACATATTCCGGATTTACCTTCTGAACTGTTTTCCGGAAACATTCATATCCTATATATTCGATCAACAGGTTCGCAATAATCATATCCGCCTCTGGCAGCTCAGCTTCCTCATCTGTCAGATCCCTGCACAGACATTCCAGAACCCCATTCAGTTCCGGATACCTGGAAACCGTCTCCCTCAGATAGGCAGCATTCACATCAATACCATATACTTTCTCGAATTTCTCCTTTTGTACATGCTCCAGACCATTTCCGCCTGCGATTCCCAAAATCATCACACTGGATACCGGATATGCATCAAACTGTCCTTTCATCATTTTGTTCAATGACTGCAGCTGCATGACAGAACCGAGCTTCATATGGTTTTCATAATCATCTAATGAAATCTCTTCCCATGGATTTTTCATCTGTTTCTCCTCTTTGTATTTTGTTCATATATATAATGATGGGGTCAAAAAGTATTTTGATTCCTCCGATACACGGATTTCTCCGCACTTTGTGCTCCCGAAATCTTATCATATATTACTTCAATTACATACAATCATCCCGAATATTACTGTTTATCCCATTCTCAACAACATCCAGATAAACTATTTCCCAGTTTACCATACAGGGCATAAGAAATACATATCCTTTACAAAATTTCCTGTATAAAATTATGAGATGATACACAGGTCAAAAGGTCATGTGTTTCATGCTTGCATGAAAAAACATGACCTTTTGACCCTTGTATCTTTCTATTCTTCTGCTATAATAAATCCAATTAAAGATCACCAGCCATGAAGGTATCATCATGACAGCAGATCAAATTGTTTTCACGAAAGGAAAAAGAAATGAATTACTTTATGGCCATCCTGCCCAAAATGGCGGGATTTCTCCTGCTGGTTCTCATTGGTTTCACAGCAGTCAAAACAAAAGTCATCAAAAAAGAAGCCATGCCATCAATCTCCGGATTTCTGATCCGCTTTGTACTGCCGGCCCTTACCATATCACTGATCTACGGCAATCAGACCACTTTCCGGACACTTGTCCAATATGGACGTATAGCCGGTACACAGGCCGTCATGTATCTTGTAATGGCAGGAGCAGGCATTTTCGGAAGCAAAATCTGCCGTCTGAAAGGAACCACAGCCAATGTTTACTGCGGCTGCTCCGTAGGCGGAAACTTCGGCTTTCTTGTCATCCCTCTGATTATGGCTCTGTTTGCCGAGGAAGGCGGAAGCCTTTATATCCCCATCTGTACTGTTATGGATACGACCTTTGTATGGACCGTCGGCTTCGCACTTTTCACAAATGGAATTGCCCAAAAGGAAAACCCTGTAAAAAAAATCCTCCTGAATCCCATATTTATATCCGTGATTCTGGCACTGTGTCTGACCAGTTTGCACATCACCGTACCAGCCCCTGTCATGGATATTATTGATTCCGTCGGAGCCACCAGTTCCAGCTGGGGACTGATCTATCTGGGCTGCAGCCTTGCTTTCATGAACCCGCGAAATCTGCTGAAATACAAGTCCATCCTTCTTCTGGCTGCAACGAAACTGTTCCTCATTCCACTGGGTGTGTATGCAGTTTCCCACCTTTTCCTGACGCAGACAGAAAGCCTGATCCTGATGCTGATCAGTGCCGCACCATCCATGACCACCTCCAGCATGATTGCCGGACAATATCATCTGGATGAAGAATATGCATCTGCAGCCGTGGTTGCAACAACACTTCTGTGCATTGTGATCATCCCGGTTTTATTTTTACTTGTATCTTTATGATGCCACAAAGGAGGCCTTCAAATGACACTGCGCGTAAAAGATATCGAAAAAATATGGAGCAACGGATGTGCGTCTCTTGTTGCCGGAAAAGGCGGTGTGGAGCGTATTGTCGACACCTATGACATGATGGAGCAGCCGGATGTCAAACAGTGGGTGCGAAAACATCTCCTTCTCATCACCACCGGCTACGCCATACGCAATGACAAAGAAGCGCTTCTGAATCTGATCCGTACTCTGGATGAAGCAAATGCATCCGCTCTCGCTATCAAAACCAGATTTTTTGACGATTTTCCAAAAGAAGCACTGGAACTGGCAGACAAACTGAATTTCCCCCTGTTTCTTCTGAATAATAACACAGGTTTTATTGAAATCGTATTCCCGATCATGGTCGCTATCGTAGAGGCCAAAAACCACATGCAGATAGATACCCGCTATCAGATGACCCGACACAACAAAAGCGAACTGGATGAAAAGCTTTTTACAGATCTGCTTACCGGAAAACTCACCCAGGAGGAGGAAGCCGAATACCGCACATCCTCCCTGCAATGGCCTGCTGCCCCCACCAGACTGATTCTTATCCATCTGAATAAAGAAAAGCCTTCCGTACTTCTGGAAATGGACAGCCGCAGGCAAAATCAGGCTGCCAGCCGTATTTTTGCAAAGCATCATATCCATGGTGTTTCCATCTGCAGAAAAGATTCCTGTATCTGCATCCTTCCTGCAGATACCCCGGAACAGATTCTTGAAAAAGCTGCAGCGGAACTTGTGGAAAAAACGCAGAAAATTCACAGCTGTCAGACCTTTGCCATTATCAGTGACCATCTCAAAGACTATCTGGATCTTGCCGAAACCTACAACAGGCTCAAAGAATGTCTGCTGATCCGCCAGATCAAAAAAGCCAGATGGAATGTCTGTTTCCTGCAGGATCTCCAGTTTGACCTGATTCTCCTGCACCTTGCCGGTCAGGAGGAATCACGGAATTTTATCCAGAAAAAGCTCGGTCCTCTGGAACAGTAC
Source organism: Blautia sp. HCP3S3_G3 (assembly GCF_052063365.1). Classification (NCBI taxonomy): domain Bacteria; kingdom Bacillati; phylum Bacillota; class Clostridia; order Lachnospirales; family Lachnospiraceae; genus Blautia; species Blautia sp. HCP3S3_G3. Next base: position 31,483 of record NZ_JBQHXR010000024.1, read on the forward strand.
GACCGCACTCACGACAGCCACCTTCTGGAAACTCTCGAAACACTCATTCAAAAAAAAGGGTCCCGGAAACTTGCCGCAGAAGCTCTCTTCCTGCACCGGAATACCATGGCTCACCGGCTGGACAAAATCGAGGAGATTCTGCACATCAGCCTGGACGATCCGGAACAGTTCACACAGCTTGATTTCGCCTGCAGCGTTCGTCCCTATATTCAATGACAACAACCGTTCACCTTACCTTCAGCAACTGCAGCTATTCAATCAGAAACATATCTACTGTCATCTACTTAAATATAGCTTCTGCTTTTCAACTGTGCATCATGCACAATGTCTTTCCAAAAACAGTGGCTTTGGAAACGATGACTTCAGCATATTAAAGTGGTATATTGTGATTACAACGTGTGAAGCCGATGTGGGCATTATCTGCATCGGCTTTTTTTATAACCTGGATAATTTTTTCACAACCATTCATCCTGACCGGATGGCTGTTTTTTCCTGATTATCCGGTTATGATCACGCGAGTTTCAAAGACGGAGGAGATAAAATGTCTATCAAAAACACAAACCAGGATTACGCTCAGATGAACATCAAAGCCTCTGAGCATCCAAAAGCGTATGCTCCGCATATTCTGATTCTGAATATCGTGATGAGCGTACTGGGAGCTATCATCGGTCTGGAATTGATCGTGCGTACCGGTGTAACCCCGAACACATCCATCGTAGGTGCTCTGTTTGCAATTATTATTTCACGTATTCCCATTACAATACTGAAAAAATATCAGAGCATTCACTGCCAGAACCTGATTCAGACATCCATTTCTGGCGCAACCTTTTCCGCTGCAAACTGTCTGCTGCTTCCAATCGGTATCCCTGTAATCATGGGCAGAACAGAGCTTATGTTCCCGATGCTGATCGGTGCATTCCTTGCAACTGTGATTGACGCAACCATTCTGTACAAAACTTTCGATTCCGAAATGTTCCCTGCAGAAGGCGCATGGCCTCCGGGGGTCGCATCTGCACAGTCTATTCTCGCAGTTGTGGAAAAAGGTAAAAAAGCAGTACTCCTGTTAGTAGGTATGGCAATCGGTGTCGGCGGTAAAATGATCGGTATCCCGACTGACCTTCTCGGTGTATCATGGTTCGGTGATTTCGCAGCCATGGCAGCACTTGGTGTCGGCAGTATCGTGATCGGCGTCATCAAAACCAACGGTTTTATTATCAACATCTTCAATACCAGCTTCCCGATCATTACCAATATCTTCGGAGAAGGTGCAGACCTGATGTCTCAGACCATGTTCAAATACATGCCTCACGGCATCATGATCGGCGCAGGTCTTGTTTCCCTGATCCAGTGTGCACGTATGCTGTTCAAAAAGAGCGACAGCTCAGACAGTGCAGCAGATCATTTCACCTCCAGCATGGCTAATATGAAAAAAGCTCTTGGCGGCGGATACGTTGCATATCTGGTTGTTGCTATCCTTCTCGCAGTCATCACCGGTATCTGGTCTGACATGGGCATCATCCAGCTGATTATCTGGATCATATTTGCTGCTTTCGCTGCAATCGCATCCGAACTGATCGTTGGTATTTCCGCTATGTATTCCGGATGGTTCCCGGGATTTGCAACCGCTCTGATTTTCCTGATCGTCGGTATGCTGATCGGCTTCCCGGCTATGCCTCTCGGTATTCTTGTAGCATTTACATCTGCGACCGGTCCTGCATTCTCCGATATGGCTTACGACCTGAAATGTGGTTATATCCTTCGTGGAAACGGTGCTGATCCGGAACTTGAAAAAGAAGGAAGAAAACAGCAGTATTACTCCGAACTTATCGGCTTTGCCGTAGCATTCATCCTTGTAGCAATCATGGCAAATAAATACTTCAGCCAGGGACTCTTCGCACCGGTTGACGCTACTTTCGCAGCAACCATCGAAGCAGGTGCAGGCGGAGACGTTGCCAAATGGCTGATCATCTGGGCAATTCCGGGTGCCATCATTCAGCTCCTCGGCGGTTCCAGACAGGTTGGTATTCTTTTTGCAACAGGCTTACTGGTTGGCTCCACCATCAACGGTCTCACCATCCTGATCGCTCTTCTTATCCGTTTCGTCCTTGTAAGACGCAACAAAGAAAACGAACACACACTCAATATCCTTGGTGCAGGTTCCCTTGCAGGAGCAGCTCTTTACAGCTTCTTCACGGCTACGCTGGCTTTGGGTAAGAAAGAATAACGTAACCATTCAACTTCATATTTTTTATATTGCAGAAAAATGCAAAGCACTTTCCTGCGACATAAAAAATCCGGCAGCCATGAGTCGTGTATGCATCTGCATTCCGGCTCATGGCTGCTGTTAAAAACTATGAACAAATTACAGGATACCAGGAGAAAAAGAACTGTTCTCCCCGGAATCCTGTTGTTATATAATTCCCAATAATCAGGAAAGAGGGTAAGAAACCATGAAAAACAAAGGAATCCGTCTTACAAAAGAGATCCTGGATGCCGCACTTGCCGGAGGTACCATCCTTGGAGGAGGCGGCGGCGGTGATCCAAAAAAAGGAAGAAAATACGCAGAAATCGCAGTGGAGTATACCGATCTGCGTCTGATTTCCGCAGACGACCTGGATGACAGCGATACACTGCTGACAGCCTCTCTGGTAGGCGCTCCAAATGCGGAAAACCAGTTTATGACACCCAGAGATATTGCCAAAACTGTAGAAATTCTCCAGAAAAACTGTGATTTCCATATTGGCGGAATCATTACCAATGAACAGGGCGGTGAAGCAACTGTAAACGGATGGCTGCAGGCTGCGATCCTCGGTCTTCCTGTTGTAGACGCTCCATGCAACGGCCGTGCACATCCCACCGGAGTCATGGGAAGCATGAATCTCCATAAAATCAAAGATTATACCACGGTTCAGGCATGTGTAGGCGGAAATCCGGACACCGGAAATCATGTCGAGTGCTTCTTCGAAGGCAGCATTGAGCACACCTCAAAAATGGTGCGACTTGCTTCTATCGAAGCCGGCGGTCTTGTCGCAGTAGCGAGAAACCCGGTCACCGTATCCTATGCCAAAGAAAACTGTGCGCTCGGCGGTGTCAGCTTCGCCATTGAAACAGGAAAAGCATTCCTGAAAGGTCTGGAGACATCTGTAGACGAAGCTGTAAAAGAACTGTGTGCATTCCTTGGCGGACGTGTTCTTGCAAAAGGAACCGTCAAAGACTTTTCCATTGAGACCACCGGCGGATTTGATGTAGGCTATGCAACGGTAGACGGCTGTGAACTGACTTTCTGGAATGAATATGCCACTGCTGAAAAAAACGGTGAACGTCTGGCTACTTTCCCGGATCTGATCATGACCATCAATGCCAGAACAGGAGAACCTGTGACAACTGCCATGATGGAAGAAGGGCTGGACGTGTACGTCATAGCCGCAGATAAGAAAAATCTGAAACTTTCCCCGACCATGTATGCGCCGGAACTTCTCAAAGCCACAGAAGATGTTATTAAAAAAGATATTATCTCCTATCTGGATAAATAAAGATATCTGATACTCAAAAATATTCGGAATACAAAATATCAAATAAAAAGTATCCGGGATACAAAATATCCGACATACAAAAATATCGGACATACAAGATTATCAGACCAAAAACATCACATTATAAAAATCAGTTATAAAAATCAACCATAAAATATCATCTCAGGAGGATTTACCACCATGTTAATGAAACAGATTATCGAAGCTTACGACGTACTCGATGATACTTATGTAACAGGAGAGAAAGTCAAGGAATACCTGCTTGGCATCAAACCGGACGCCAACATTGAAGTTTATGAACTGGTAGGACCGAAAGGAAGCACCGACATGCTCAAAGTCCGTATCCCGGGCAAAAACGGCAAAATGAACGGCGGCGACGCTCCTACAATCGGTCTCCTCGGCCGTCTCGGCGGCATCGGTGCACGTCCGGAAAGAATCGGTTTTGTATCCGACGGCGACGGAGCTCTCTGTGCAGTAGCACTTGCTGCCAAGCTTCTGGATATGCAGAACAAAGGCGACATTCTGGACGGAGATGTCTTTATTTCCACTCACATCTGCCCGGATGCTCCTACAGCTCCGCATGACCCGGTTCCGTTCATGGGTTCCCCGGTAGAAATGTCCCAGGTAAACAAAGAAGAAGTTTCTCCTGAACTGGATGCCATTCTCTCTGTTGACACCACCAAAGGAAACCGTGTCATTAACACCAGAGGCTTTGCTATCTCTCCGACCGTAAAAGAAGGATATATCCTGAGAACCTCTGAAGATCTTCTGGATCTGATGCAGATCACCACCGGAAGACTTCCGTATGTTTTCCCGCTTGCGACACAGGATATCACTCCTTACGGAAATGACGTTCACCATCTGAACAGTATCCTTCAGCCATGTACAGCTACCAATGCTCCTGTAGTCGGTGTTGCAATTACAGCAGAAACCATGGTTCCCGGATGTGCTACCGGCGCTACTCACGCTGCAGATGTAGAAGAAGCCGCACGCTTCATGCTGGAAGTTGCAAAAGCATTCGGAAGAAAACAGTGCAGCTTTTATGACGAAGCAGAATACGCAAGAATTCAGAAACTGTACGGAAGCATGAACCATCTGCAGACCCTTGGACAGGAATAAGGAGGCGTTCTTATGAAAATTGGAGCAATCACCATCGGACAGGCTCCGAGAGTGGATGTCACCGCTGATATCCTTCGTATTTTTGACGATTCTCTGGAGCTGGTACAGGCCGGAGGTCTTGACGGACTCACCAGAGAAGAAATTGCAGAATTTGCCCCGGGCAAAGACGACTATGTGCTGGTTTCCCGCCTTCAGGACGGAAGCTCTGTAACCTTCGCGGAGCGCTATATTCTTCCGCGTCTCCAGGATGCCATCACCAGAATGGAGGAGGAAGGCTGCAGTCTCATCATGATGTTCTGCACAGGAAGTTTCCCGGAAACACTTTCCACCAAAAAGATCCCTATGATCTATCCCTGTGAACTTCTCAACCGCCTTGTTCCGCTGATGACAAAAAAATCCAGCATCATCTGTATGACTCCTTCTCCTCTCCAGACAGAGCAGTGCGAAAACAAATGGCGCAATTATGTCAAAGAAGTCAAAGCCATTGCCGCATCTCCTTATGGTGAATGGGATGCACTGGAACAGGCTGCCGAAGAAGTGAAACATATGGATGCTGATCTGATCGTACTGGACTGCATCGGATACACACAGAAAATGAAAGAAATGTTTGCCGAAAAGACCGGCAAAAAAGTCGTTCTCCCAAGAACACTTCTTGCCAGAGTCGTTTCTGAGCTGACAGATATCTGAAACGAGGTCAAATATAATGAGTAATCTTATAAAAATAGCAGAAGGAGTACTGACTTCCTGTCTGGCTGTAAAACCGGAAGAAGAAGTTCTTATTATCACCGATGACAGCCGCAAAGAAATCGGCGAAGCGATTTATGAAGCAGCCGGAAATCTCGGATGTGAAAAATTATTAATGGTCATGACCGAACGCGAACTAAGCGGTGAAGAACCGCCAAAAGCCGTAGCGGAAGCCATGAAAGCCGCTGATGTGGTAATCGCACCGACCGCCAAGTCCCTGACTCACACCAATGCACGCATAGAAGCTGCCAAAGCAGGAACCCGTGTTGCTACCATGCCGGGGATCACAAAAGAAATGTTCTCCCAGGGTGCTATGACTGCCGACTATACGGAAGTGGAAAAACTCACAGCAACCGTCACCGAAATGCTCACCAAAGCATCCACAGCCCGTATCGAAAAGGACGGCAAAGTACTCACCATCCAGATCAACGGAAGAGACGGTGTTCCAAGCCCCGGTGTTTACCGTGAAGCCGGAAAATGCGGCAATCTTCCATCCGGCGAAGCCTATATTGCACCACTGGAAGACGGTTCTGACGGAGAAATGATCATCGATGGTTCCATGGTTGGAATCGGAAAACTGGACAGTCCTCTTCATATGGTCATTTCCGGCGGAAAACTCCGCTCTGTAACAGGAGAAAAAAGTGAAGCACTGGATGTCCTTCTGAAAAATGAAATTAACGGAACTCTCTGTGAACTTGGTATCGGAACCAACGAAGCAGCCATCCTCAACGGAATTATTCTGGAAGACGAAAAAGTATACGGAACCGTACACATTGCTTTTGGAACCAATACTTCCTTCGGCGGAACCAACAAAGCAGAATGCCATATGGACGGAATCATCCTGAAGCCAACCCTTTATCTGGATGATAAAAAAGTCATCGAAGACGGAGTCTTTCTAGTTTAAATCAAAGGAGAGCCACCATGAATCATAAATTTAAGATTGGTCTGATCCGTGTCCTGACTACCGAAGATCAAGAGGTTCTGCAGGCACACGGCAAACAGATTATGGAATATTTCCCCACTCTTGAAGTGGAAACCAAATGCATCCCTGACCAGTATGAAGGCATCCACAGCCCCAAGCTTTGTCAGATCGCAATTCCGAAAATTGTGGAAACCGCCAAAACATTCCACGATGTCGATATGATTATTGTAAGCTGCGCAGATGATCCCGGTGTGGCCGAGATCCGGGAAGCAATTCCCGGTATGCCGGTTACCGGCGGCGGAGAAACCACCGTATCACTTGCCCTGAAATACGGAGACAAAATCGGTGTTCTCGGAATCACCGACTACGCTCCTCAGGCATATGTGCGCATGATCCCTGACAAAATGATCCTGGGAAAACCGGAGGGAGTCAACAGCACGCTGGATCTTATGACACCGGAAGGCAAACAAAGCGTTCTCGCAATGGGACAGCAGCTGAAAGCTCAGGGTGCACAGGTCATTGCCCTGGCATGTACCGGCCTTGCCACCATTGGTGTTGCCAGAGATCTGGAAGAAGCTACCGGCCTTCCTGTCATCGACCCGGTCCTCGCAGAAGGATTATTCGCATATTTTGAATCCCTGCGAAAATAATGCACTACACACACAGAAAGGATGACGCAATCCATGGAATTATATGACGCAATCAAAAACCGTCACAGCATCCGCTCTTTTTCTCCGGAGCCTGTCCCGGAAGATCTCCTGCTCCAGCTTGCAGACGCAGCCCAGCAGGCACCTACTGCCAGCAACCTGCAGGCATGGAAATTTCTGTTTGTCACAGATCCGGCTCTGAAAGAAAAAGTAGATCTGGTAAGCCCCGGGCTTTCCGGAAAACCACCGGTTATCCTCGTGATCTGCTCTGACATGGAAAAAGCCTCCAGAAAAGGAGGACGGAATTCCGAAGTTTACGGCTGTCTGATGGACGCCTCCATGGCAGCCGAAAACCTGATGCTGAAAGCGGTCGAACTGGGTCTTGGCACCTGTGCCATCAAATCCTTCAATGAAACGGCTGTACGAAAAATTCTGGAAATTCCGCAGAAATACCGGATTGAAATGCTGATTTCCATTGGATATCCCGAAGGAAATCCCCGCTGTCCCAAACGTCCGCCTGCAGATGAGATTACTTTCTTTAATCATTTTCCGCAGGATGACGTTCAGCCACAATCAATCGCCTGCAATGATTTTCCTGCGTCGGATAGCAAGCCTGTGATCAAAAGAAAGTCCACAGATCCCGAACTTGAACTTTTCATCTATCTGATCACCAGTGCCAAAGCCCTTCCTGATGAACCGGTAAGCTACGGCCCCATCCGCCTGACCGAAGCGGCCTCAAAATTGTGCCGCATCCTGTGCGGTAAGTATCCGGAATCAGAGGAATACCAGGCACTGCGCAGCTGCATTGATCAAGATAAGGGAAAAGCACTGACCGAACCGGAAGTCTTTTCCCAAATGCTGAAGCACGTTTCTGAAATGCTTGTAGAGTGCCTGTAAGATATGAAAAAGAGTGTGATAAAAAGTTGTATCTATTGATACCTGCTTACTTTCTATCACACTCTTTTAAATATCATAATTCCATTCATACCTTACGCGTCAAAATCCACATGATATACCGTATCGCCATCATGAATATCCACATAATGCAAATCAAACTGGCTGTCCATGATTTCCATACATCCCTGATAAAATACCGTATCCGTTTTCTTTATCAGAAAAATATAGGTTCCGTTTTCCTTCTCGTCCGCTTCATCACTCACTTCATTGTAGAATTCCCTGCCATCAACATGACCCGGGTATCCTGATTTCTTTATTTTTTCTTCAATAATCGCATATAATTCTTCCATACAGAACTCCTTCAAATTTTATCATTATTCCGATTTTTCCGGCGATCCACCGCAACCTCCTGGTAATGCCGTCTTTTGGCTTCATACATTTTTTCATCCATCGCAGAAAGAAATTTCTCTACATCTCCGGAAGAAACATCCAGTCTGCTGTAACCTATGGCAAAAGAAATAACATACGGTTCTGTGTGTAAATCATTAAATGTTTCCGCATTCTTTTCCACTCGCTGTATCGTATCCCTGACTGTTTTCTCGTCATCCGTACGCAGCAGTATGATAAATTCATCTCCGGCATATCGGATGACTGTCCCATTATCCGGAACAGAATTCATAAGAATCCTGCCGATATTACGAATAGCATCATCCCCTTTGGAATGACCATAAACATCGTTAATATTCTTGAAATTATTGACATCAATCATAAGACCGTAAATTACATTTCTCGTATTCCGCTTCATCTGACTCAGGATACAATCCATATATCTCCGGTTATAAAGACCGGAAAGTTCATCCATAAACGCATTCCTGGACTGTGTCTCAACATAAACAAACAGGAATGCAACGGCAACCGAAGTCCACCCGACAGTAATCCCGTAACATAATCCCTGAACAATCGTCCCAACCATACAGGGTATCACAAAATAGTATACCGGCAGAAAAGAGATATGAATTCCACTCTTTCTTGAATACTCCACAAGCCAGATACTGTATATAAAAAAGAAAAACAAAATCACATACACCACCAGTACCAGACTGCCGCGCTGATATACATTCTCCTCTGACACAGTAAAAATAATACCGCACCCGCTCAGATTTACGATATTCAGTACAATATCCAGAATCAGCGGTAATGCAAGAACTTTCGCTCTTCTGCACACTCTGCCGGCATTATTAAAGATGCGGAAATCCACGTACAGGCACCACAGAAAACCAACACTGCACGTACCAATAAAGCACAGACTGTTTGTCAAATAAGACAATACTCTGCTGAACGGAAATGTTCTGCCGTCAATCACAAAGGTCAGAATTTCCAGAGAACAACCAATAATGGTAATCCATATCATCGTATCAAAAATAATATCCCCGGCAAAACGTTTTTCGATATTCTCAATCCTTGTAAAAAGCAGAAAAACCATTAAAATAATTCCGATACCATTCACGACCAGAATCTCCGCCATGTTTACCGGATTCAATCACATCACTCCTCCGAACAGGAATCGCCATCCCATTTACCCAGACTTATTTTCTTTGCACCGAATCAATATTCATTTTTAAATTATAACATTCAAATAAACGAAAGACAATCATGACTTTCCAAAAATCATCTATTATTTACATATCTTAATTTTAACCAAAAAATCATCTTGAATTATTTCATTTTTGGTTAATCTGTTTGTTATATAACGTCTATAATACGTAGTGTAACAAAAAAGAAAACATACTTAACAATACCTCTTTGAAAAAAATAGAAGGATGCTAAGCAATCAGATTTTTGGAGGAAAAGATAAATGAATACTTTAAAAGCTGAAAAAAGAAGCATGGACGTAAAAGCCAAAAGATTAAGAAGAGAAGGTTATGTCACAGGAAATTTGTTCGGTAAGGAAATCAAAGAATCCATTCCTGTAAAGATGCAGAAAAAGGATGTGGAGCACCTTCTCAAGACAGATAACAAAGGCAGTCAGATTATGCTGGAAATTGACGGACAGTCCTATGATGTTCTGATCAAAGATGTTAATTATAATTCCATGTCAAGAACCGTGGAAGAAATCGATTTCCAGGCACTGGTAAGCACCGAAAAGGTTCACTCCGTTGCAGAAGTCATTCTTCTGAACCATGAAAAGGTAGTTGGCGGCGTAATTCAGGAAAATTTAAGTGAGATATCCTACCGTGCACTTCCTGCAGCACTGGTAGATAAAGTAAAGATTGATGTCAGCACCATGCATGTCGGTGATGTCATCCGCGTAAAGGATCTTGAAATTGCCAGAGATAAAGATATTGATCTGCTGACCAATCCGGAAGCAATTGTTGTTATGATGACCGCTGTTCACAGTGCAGAAGTTGAAGAGACGGATGAAGAAAAAACCGCAGAAGAGAAATAAAGGATAAGCTTATCAGGATAACTCATTTCCTGCTTAGCTCAGTTTTATACCATGCTGTACCTCAGGAAACAGGGGTTGTCTTTTGACAGCCCCTGTTTCGTTTTATTCCTTTTACGAGATGCTTCTTTTTTGATGAGACAAAATCCTGTTCCGCAGAATTCTCCGCCTGCGGCAGATTGTTTTAGCAATATCATTTCTCTCTGCCGCAGTGCGATCCTGCCCTGATGGCTCTTTTGTATCACAGGAAAATACAGGAAACTTTCTATGATACAAAAAAAACAGCTGTCTCCAGCTGTTTGCTTTCCTTGCACCTTCAAAACTACATACATGCCTGACATTTCCCTGAAAATCTCTTAACCTTGCTTTTGGACAAGCCCTCGACCGATTAGTAGCAGTCAGCTCCATACGTTACCGTACTTCCACCCCTGCCCTATCTACCTCG
>NZ_JBQHXR010000025.1:0-37133 GCF_052063365.1 Blautia sp. HCP3S3_G3
CATCTTGTTTTTGATAAAAATAATCAAGGGCTTGTAAGCGGATAACCGCTCCCAAGCCCACTCAATTATCATAGAAAATCTGGATTTACAGAGATTATTTCACACTGTCTCCCGATATGTCCCGTCCAGTGCGTGGAAGTGCTAAATCTTTAGGAAAAAATTTTACTAAGGAACGTATCAAAGAACGTATTGAGAATAAACTCCAGAGAACTGCCATTTCTTCTGTTCGCAAGAAGTTAATAGACACCAACGCTCCCAATATAACAGGAAACATCGACCTTCAGAAATGGGCAAATAAGGAAAATTTAAAGATTGTTTCTACTACATATAGCCAGATGCTTACACATAATCTACATAATTTTTCAGAACTTGAAAGCCGCATAACCTTGTTACATATGCAACAAAAAGAGGTAAATACCACTGTCGTCTCTCTTGAATCACAGATCCGACATCTTCGAGAACTGCTAAAATACGCTGAACAATATCAGAAAAATAAAATTTATAACGACCATTATAAAAGCTCAAAAGATTCGGATCGTTATTTCCGTAAATATGAATCTCAAATTATCCTTTTCGCTGGTGCCGAGCATATTTTACAGGAAAATGGTATAGACCTGAAACAGCTCAATACCAATAAGTTACAGGCTCAAATTTCAGAGCTTATTTCCAGAAAGAAGTCAATAAATACTCAATATGTTTCCTTTCGGAAAGAAATGAAAGAGTTGGAATTGATACATCAAAACTTGTCCAAGTATCTAAAACCGGATGATCCTGAAATAGAAAAATCTTCCCATAACAAACTTCCTTCTTTGTAAAACCATAATAATAGGCAGCGATTTCACTCGCTGCCTAAATTCCCGTTAAACCGATATCCTACACCTCGTACTGTTTGTATATATAATGGTTGTCCAGGATCATCTTCTATTTTTTCTCTGATATTGCAGATATGTCGCATAACCACATTATAATCACCGGAATAAGGTTCATTCCATACCAGATCATAAACCATTTCTTTTCCAAATATTCTACCTGGATTTTTCGCTAAAAGAAGTAAAATATCATATTCATATTTTGAAAGATGAACATCACTATCATTCTTTTTAACAATTCGTTCCTGTAGATATATTTTTAATTCTCCAAACCTTATAATTTCCGGTATGAATTGGTTTTTATGTTCCCAGCTAGTCAATATGTTTTCACTTATGCTTCCATTAGCATCTGTGATTCTCTCAATAATTTCTATCTTTTTCACCTTTATTGCCTCTACATTATTAATTTTATATTCTATATATCATCTGCCATTTGACTTTTTTCTTCTACAAGTAATATAATATATTTATTACATATGTAGGATTTAGCAGGAGGATTTTATTATGTCACTACCCCAAATTTCAGAAGCCGAATTTGAAGTTATGAAAATTGTATGGAAATATGCTCCCATCAATACAAATGAAATTACAGAAAAACTTACTCTAACTACCAGCTGGAGTCAAAAAACAATTCAAACTCTTATCAAGAGACTTGTTTCCAAAAAAGCTCTTTCCTACGAAAAACAAAGCCGGGTATTTGTCTATACTCCATTAGTCCAAGAAGATGAATATATACGCCAGGAAAGCAATTCTTTTTTAAAGCGATATTATAATGGAAATCTTTCTTCTATGCTGGCTTCTTACCTTGAAGACGATAAGCTCTCTTCAACAGAAATTGATAACTTACGCCATTTATTATCAAAACATCAGAAATAGGAGGTTTTGAATGAGCAACTGGATTATCCACTTTTTAATCAGTAATATCTTCATATGTATTTTTACACTTGTAATAATCGGAACAAAAAAACTTCTGAAAAAATATTTATCTGCGGCTACACAGTACCATCTCTGTTTTCTTTTATTTTTACTACTTGCCGTGCCATTTTTTCCTGTACAGATTCATGGCTCACAACTTTTTTCATGGTTACATTTTTTTCAAACTGACTCAGGACTTAACTCTGGTACCGACACGCTATCCGAACTTACCAGTAATACACAAAATATTTTGTTAAACCAGGTGAATGATTTTTCAGTTTCCATCAGTAGTCAATTTTCTGGAGGCTTGAATACCATACTCTTTCTAATATGGATAACGGGTGTTATGATTATGTCAGTCCTCACCCTTCATTCATTAAACTATGTACGCTCCATAAAAAGATCTGCTCTCCCGCTTCAAAATCAGCAGGTAAAAACTATTTATTACAATTGTTTAAAGGAACTTAAAATCTCTCACCCAGTATCAGTCTACAGTACTGCATTTTTAAAATCACCAGTTTTAATCGGAATAATACATCCCAGAATTTACATTCCCATCCATTTAATTTCCGAACTGAATCCTGATGATATGCGTTTTATGCTGCTACACGAATTACAGCATTACCGTCACAAAGATACATTTATTGGCTTCCTCATGGTCATAAGTAATATACTCTACTGGTTTAACCCTTTTGTTTGGTACACTTTAAAAGAAATTCTCTGTGACCGTGAAATAGCCTGTGATTCTGCTGTATTGCAGATGATTTCTGCTGATGAATACCAAGCTTATGGAACTACACTGATTAATTTTGCAGAAAAAATATCCTCTTTTTCCTCTCCACTGGCAGTTGGAATGTCCGGAAATTTCAGGCAGATGAAACGACGTATTCTCAACATCGCCGTTTTTAGGAAAGAAACTCTTTATCAAAAAATGAGAGCATTGATAATTTATCTGGTCATTAGTGCTGTTTTTATTGGATGTACACCCATTTTATCCATTGATGCCTCTACTCAAAGCGTATATCATTTTAGTGATACAGACAAAAATATCTCCCTGTTAGATATATCCGAAACATTTGGAACATATGATGGATCATTTGTTTTGTATGACAATAATTTGGATTCCTGGAAAATATACGATCTTGAAGAAGCCACCAAACGTATTCCGCCAGAGTCTACCTACAAAATATACGATGCATTATTAGGGTTGGAATCCGGAATCATCACACCAGAACACTCTTCCATGACATGGAATGGTGATGCCTTTCCTTTTCCATCCTGGGAAGCTGATCAGGATTTAAACTCTGCTATGCAAAATTCCGTTAACTGGTATTTCCAGGCAATTGATTCGCAGCTCGGAATTAACAGAGTCCAGGAATTTTTGAATAAAATAGAATATGGAAACCAGACAACCAGTTCAAATCTGGATTTATACTGGTCCGATTTTTCATTAAAAATCTCGCCTTTAGAGCAAGTAACATTATTGAAAAAATTTAACACAAATGAATTCCATCTAAATTCCCAAAATGTATTTTCTGTTAAAAATGCTATAAAAATTGCCAGTACACCTAATGGTAATTTCTACGGAAAAACTGGAACCGGTCGTGTCAACGGACAGGATATCAACGGCTGGTTTATCGGATATGTAGAAACTTCCGATAACAGCTATTATTTTGCAACCAATATCCAAAGTGATTCTAATGCAACTGGCAAAAAAGCATTTGAAATCACTTCTGATATCTTAAAAAAATTACATATATGGAATTAACAAATATGAAAGGGCTGATAGTTGTTATCAGTTCTTTCTTTTTATTCTATATTGATATTTGGGAACTTCTTTCGTACCATTATTCAGAATTTTATTCCCCATATATTTAAAACTCTTATCATCGTTGAACTTAACAGTCAGCTCACTTGTAATAACGGCATCATTACATATAAATGTATCACATACAGCATCAACAACCAGCACATTGTTTCCCTCTCCGCTATCTCTTATTTCAACGACCTCCGGTAAAGATGTTCCAAAATGAGTAGGGCTATAATTTAAACAACCTAATCGTTCCCAGTCATAAGTTTGATGTTCCGAATCAAATGCTGCCCATTTTTTAATTTGCTCCGCTGTTATCGGCAAAAACTCCATTATCAGATTTTCAAACTCTTCTGCCGGAATTCCACTTGAGTTACCTGAAAACTCATATCTCTCCCCGTATTTCATTCGATATAAATATTCATATAAACCATTATAATCTAACCCTTCCATATCAGATCTATCCCAATCAGAACATAAAAGATTATTCCCCTGATATCCAAGCAAATACACACACCTCTTTGAAACTTCCCTGCATTCATCACTTAAAGGTTTAATTCTTATCATAGAACTGCCATCAACCGCTTCTGATACTTCCGGATATTTTGGAACACATAGCGTATAACCAAACCAGCCTTTTTCTGTATATTTCCATTCTTCTATCCTTGTATACGAAACATATACAATAGATGGATTGTCGTTCATACCCCAAACAACTTTCGCAGCCAACAAATACATATCTGTCCCATCATAATTGAATTTGAGTCTTTCTATCCCACCATCCCTGTTAATCCTATATAAGACGATATCTCCTGGCAGATCCTGTTCTGCCCTGAAAAGAAATTCTTCCATTTTAGAATAATTAGCCATATTTGAATACGGCGCTGATGTAATAACAGGGACATTTTTTTCCTTTAATACTTCCTGCATTTTTTCCATTACTGTCTCAGAAACTACTACATTCGATGAAGTTCCTTTATCCGCCTTTTGATAAATGGCTTTCATCTGATTCATAACATTCTTACAATCTTCAATAGCTTCTTCTTTCACGACTTCATCTACTGGCAAATCATATCCTCTTTCTTGTACAGCATAATTCGCAGTTTCCTGTGAAATATATTCTAAATCAGCCCCTTTACATTTTGTATTTCCTATGAAAAAGCATCCCAAAATAAATAAAACACTCACCATCTTTTTCAGTTTTCTTTTTGTACTCATATCAATTATCTCCATAACATTCCTCCCACTTTTCGTCTGATAATCTTTCCGTATACCAGGTAACCTCTATTTCTGACCTTGATACATAATTGGATACATATTGAAATCTATCTTTATCTAACAGCCGAATGGTTACGCTATGACAAAACGCCTGATCTAATTCTTTTTGTGGCCATACCGCATTTACTTCCAGTGTTATTGTTCCATCTTGATTTTCTATGTAGGAAACAACTTCCGGATATGGAATATATGGTGTGGGAGCAAAATCATATACGATTCCTCTGGTTCGATACCGATATGTCTGTGTTTCCGTGTGAAATACCGTTCCTGTCTGCAGTATCTCTGCGCTTATATTAAAATATTTTTGAAATATCGCTTCAAATGATTCTTTTGGGATTTCATAAGTCTTTCCTTCCTTAAATTCATCAGTTTTTTCTTCCATTGAAAGTAAACGGTCAAAAACATCATAAAAATTTATTCCATCATAATTTTTTTCACTCCAATTAGAAGTAAACAATTTATTAAGTGTATATCCAAAAGGAAGTATATATTTTCGATTCAGCTCCCTGCATTTTTTATTTAACGGCACTACCCGAAAGGCCCGATATCCAGACGGTCCATCATATCCAGCCGGATGATATTCTTCCATAAAGAAATACCCGTTTTCTGTATATTTCCATGAATTAGCTCTAAACTCATGATAATATGTTTCCTGCCAAGTATCCTCTTTCCATTTAAAAGAGCTTACTTCAACGTCTATTTTCCCCTGTTTGGTTTTCAGATCATACCGAATAAAATGATCTCCTGCTATAACTTGAAATATAGTAGTTTTTCCATTTTTCTCTTTTTCTGCTTTTTTCAAAAAATCATCTACTTTAATACTTTGAACCATATCCAGCTGATTGTAGGAATCAATTACTGCATATCCATATTTTCCAAAATAATCCATACTTTTTTGTATTGTACTCAGCTCATATAGTGCATTTTCTTTCGCAGCATTCTCATATATGCTCTGATAGTCTTCTGCCAGCATTTCACACTCTCTGTAAATTTTTTCTTTCGTATCTTCAATTGTCTTTTTCTGCTCTTTCTTTATGCCACATCCACTACAGACAGCAAGAAAAATAACTCCCCAAAATATTTTCCAAATTTTTTTCATATCATTTTCCTCTTACATTTGTAATATTTAAAGGTAAAAATTATTCATTACCGAGATATTCATCCAGTATCGCCTTATCCTTTTCCACCACATAACCGCTTCCTCCAATATCTTTCACATTCTCTACCATACTGATGAGCAAAATAGGATTCTCTGTATCTCTATCTGTAGTAAAGACTGTAAACCAGCCAATTTCTGTTCCAGATGTATCTTCTTTTGTAGCTTTCAGTTCCGCTGTTCCGGTTTTTCCTGCTAATCTAATGTCTTCCCGGCATGCTCCATAACCAGTTCCTTCCGGGTTATTCACTACACCCTCTAGCCCCTCCATAACCTCCGAAACAATTTGTGGTGAAAAAGCATCTTTTATCCAGATTTCACTGGAAGTGCTTCCATCCGCGTGAAGATATGGCTTTATCATATTTCCATCATTTAGAAAAGCCGTATAAATGCTTGCAAGATGCAAAGGATTTACCAGAATCTGTCCCTGTCCATACCCACTGTCAGCAAGCTGGATTTCTGTTTCTATCTTGTCCGTATTAGAATACTGAGACTCTGACATTTTAATATCAAATGGAAGTTCCTGATTAAATCCTATTTGATTTAGAGATTGCATCAGTTGATCCGCACCGATTTTTAATGCTGCTTTTGCAAAATAAATATTATCTGAATAAATAAGCGCATTTTTCAAGATCACAGGTGCATAATCATGAAGTGTAGTCACTGTATAATCTCCCCACGAGAAATCTTTCTGCCATGCCAGACCCTCATTTCCAAAATCGTCATTTGCAGTAAATGCCCCCACTTTTAATCCAATTGCAGCAATTACAGGTTTAAAAGTTGAGCCTGGACACCATGTCTGGCGAAAGCGGTTGTATAAAGGCCTGTCTTCATTTTCATTTAATGCACTCCACTGGCTATTGTCCATTCCACGTACAAAATCATTATTATCATAAGATGGCGTACTTACCAACGCCAGTACTTCCCCTGTATAAGGATTCAAGGCTACAGAACATCCTCTGTCTTCTTTAAATTGTTCATAAAGAGTACTTTGAAGATCGCCATCAATCGTAGTATGGATATCTTCTCCATCTTTTTTAGGCTCATATGCAATGACACTTTTTTTATTTCCATTTGCATCTACAATACAGATCTCACACCCATCTGTCCCTTTTAGTTCTTTTTCATAAAGCGTTTCCAGTCCCGTCTTTCCAATCACACTGTTTGTACGATACCCTTCCCCTTTATGTTCCTGCAAATCCTCGGCTGTAACCGCCTGTACATACCCTACCAGATGAGAGGTAGCTTCTTTTAGATAATAAGTTCGTACTTTTACATCAGATAACATAATACCTGGAATCTTCAATAATGTGTCCTGCTTTTCTTTTTCTTCCAGAACAGTTTCATCCGGATTCACTGTCAGAAGATCGACCTCTTGTATTTTAGGAATTGTTGCTACTGGTACAAAAGAATCTGCTTTTACCCAATCGGCTTTTAACTTATCCTCAATTTCGTCTGCTCCAATTCCAAGATACTCTGCCAGTTTTTTTATTGTATCTTCCCTGTTCTCCATTCTGCCCGGAACAATTCCTACCGAAGATGCAGTTCCCTCTCCAGCCAGCTGGCGACCATTT
The DNA here is from genome assembly GCF_052063365.1 of Blautia sp. HCP3S3_G3. Classification (NCBI taxonomy): domain Bacteria; kingdom Bacillati; phylum Bacillota; class Clostridia; order Lachnospirales; family Lachnospiraceae; genus Blautia; species Blautia sp. HCP3S3_G3. Next base: position 7,603 of record NZ_JBQHXR010000025.1, read on the forward strand.
CTGTCTAAAATATTTCCTCTTTTTGCCTCTTCTAACGTTACCTGAACTTTATCCGTTGCAGATAACTCTGGAAAAATCAACTGATCCTGCCAGATTAAATGATATCCTGTCCAGTTATGTGAAAATACCGCATTGTTGGTAAATTCTACATTTCCTGCAGCAGTCTGCATATTTGTTGTATAGGAAACTGCCGCATTTCCGTTTTCTTTTCTTTTTGCTGTAATATCGGTTATGGACAGATCAGACATCTCAATGCCTTCATATATTTTAGAATTTCGTTCTATAAATTCTTCCTTACTGTTCATGCTGCTTTTTTTCTGATCCAGCATGGCATACATTTGCTCATATTCCCCTTTTTCAATATATTTCATATATTCCATTAGTCTTTTTTCAGGAACATTACGATTCATTATTGTTACAATACCGATTCCACCACCAATCAATATACCGCTAAATAAAACTATTTTTGTGATAGTCTTCGTGTGTTTTTTTCTTTTCGTTTTTCTCATATAGTTTTATTTCTCCTTTTTTTCGTATTTTCTTAAATATTACACTTGTAATATTTAAACGTCAAGTTTTTTCTTAGGTTTATATATGTAAACAAGAGGAAAGATTTGGATAAAAAAAGAAAGGGCATCTCAAAGCTCTCTTTGATAAAGAACTTTACCGACACCCTGAGGTAATGGTTTCTCCGGATGTTTCCCAAACGCTATAATCACTCTCCAGAAGAACCAAAAACGATTTTTAATTTTTCTCTCAGAAAAAAAGAACTACTCTAAATCTGCAGATCTTTGAAATAACCCTGCTCGTTTCTTATAATCACAAACATATTCAGGCAACACATTCTTTGCTGGCAGATTATTATAGCGGAAAACGCAACAAATCCCTTTATTAACTTTTGTTCTATATAATTCCTGTACCAATCCTATTGTTTCATCATCTGAACAAAAGCTCTTCGGAATCTCCCTACAATCCCTGATAATAACGCAAATCTGTTTACTATGTCCTCTCTGTCAGTATACAAGCCAGCTAATCTCTTTATTATAGTATCTAAATACTTCTTCCCAATTCCACTACTCAAAATTTCTTCAGTCACTGTTTCTGCAGATGTGTTTTTATATCAGCCAGAGTTTCCCTGGCTGAATTCTTCCAATATATACCTGTTAACACTTCTCAATGCTGACACTTTTTCCTTCGATTCTCATCTTTCACCTGCTATACTGCACTCTGGCTTGAATTCATTCCCCCTCTTCCAGTTCCGATTTATAATCTTCTAAGTCCATAAGAAAAATCTCATAGCCTTCATTGCTCATGCAGAACAGCTTTCTTATGGTATTGCAGACAAGCCCGATCATATCCTCATCCCCTTCCAGAAATGGAATAATATTGCCGATGGCTTCCATCGTGTCATTTCTGTTGCCTTTATCAAACATTGCGGTCACTAAGCATTCATCTGTATCAAAGTTCATTGCCAGATCCATCATAATTCTACCTCCCCCTTCTTACGTGCTTTGGATTTTTCAGTTTCCGTTTCTTTCTGCTCCTGTGCTTTTGCTCTTGCCTGAAACTCTTTCAATGACTGCAGTACGGATTTTTTCAGTTCTCCTTTTCCACCCTTTGCAGGCTCTTTGTTTTGTTCCCGGTTTGGTTCTACTGATACGGATTCTTTCTTGACTGGTGCTTCTGGAACTTCCTGTTTCACTTCCACAGTCTGTTCTGCTTCCTGCACTTTTCCATGTTTCTCATTCAAATACTTTTCCATATCGTTAATTGCTTTCTGTACCAATGGACTTTCCTTGTAATGCGGAATCATATCTATCAGTTCCCTGTCTACTCTGTCCCAACACATCAGTTCGTACTCTCCAGAATAATCCTTATCCCCGTCCTGCAGGTCAAAACCAATCCCTTTGCCTCCATGCAGTCGATCTGCCGGAATACTTTCATAAATCTTAATCGCTTCTTCCAGAGTAAGATTATTATGGTATTCTCCCATGACCGGAAACTCCATACACTCTGCCACATAAAAAGTAATCGTAGCTTCCGGCTGTTCCTGTTCTGATTGTCTGGTAAAGATAGAAAAGGTTTCTGCATTTTCCAGGCGGGAAAGTAATGACCGGGCAGTTATCACATCACTGTCTATATCAGATTCTTCCGATACTTCAACCAGCCAGTCCTTTAAACACCCTGTTTTCTGATTCAAAATGTCCTCTGTGATTTTCTTCACCTGTTCTTCCCTGTTCTCAACGGTATCTTTATATTCGTAAGTGTCATATTCATAGCTGAAATTATCTAAATCCACCGCCAGCTTTTTGATCTCCTGCTGATCAAGGTAAGCATCTGCTTCCTTCATATATTCTGCCAGAGTGATTCTTTCTTCTGCGATAGGATTGATGTCCACCTTAATACCTGCCATTGCTATACCATGAGCATTTAATTCATTGAAGAAACTGTCCTCCCGGATATTGCCATGATAAGAAAGCACCACATCAAGGTCAGAATCATCTCTGTAAAGTTCCTCTCTGCTTCTGGAACCATGCACCCTTGCTGCAAGCAGCTCTACTTCATTTTCCAGTCCCATATCTTCCAGAATACCCTGTGCGTGATACAAGACACCCCGTTCCACTTCTGCCCTGCTAAGACCATTTAATGCTGCTTCATCTCTTCCAATCTCAGAAGTCGCACGAAGCTCACCTGCCTGTAGTAAATCCTTTGAATGTTGGATGGTCATTGCCTCAAATTCTTTATAGTCCACTTTGACACATTCCATATCATCCATTCTTTCACTTTTTAAGATTTCATAAGTAGCTTTCTGAACAGATACTTTGGGATCGTCATAATCATTGGAATGGATTTCGTGCAGGTCAGAATCATAAAAAATATAAAAATAACCTTCTTCCGTTGCCTGTACGGTCAGATACCCTTTGCTCTTGGTAAACTGCATTGCAATTCCCTCACAGGTATCCACTGCTCTTTCCCTGTCATAATCCTCAAAAATACTTGGTGGACAATTCTTTAATAACTGTGCCAGCTGCATCTGCCGTTCGCCTGCTTCTTCCACTTCTGCCATCAAATCCTCATAGTCAACGGGAACTGCATTTTCCAGGGACATTTCTTCATCTTCCAGAATATCTTCCATTGCCTGCTGCATAGAAATATCAGGATTGTCATAGGCACCGCCGTCGATCTCATCGTAATCCAAAGCATAAAAGGTATAATCATAGCCTTCCTCTGTTCTCTGGATTGCAAAATACCTATCGTCAATCTTATATGCCAGTTCATCCGGTTCCAGTTCCGGCATAAGTCCTTCCACAGAAATCCCTTTCTCCTGCAGATATTCTGAAATAGCTTCCAATGCTCCTGCATCATACCCATTCCAGAGATCTTCTGCGACAAGCTGACCATGTTCCGATACGATAATCCCTGCCACATCTGAACCATACTCATCATGTTCCATGAAGAAGAACTTCTCCCCTGCATACTCTCTTTCATCTACTGTATGCCAGGTTCCTGCATGTCCATCTGCTTCAAATCCTCTGGTATCTGCTGTAATGGTGACTTCCGCTTCATCTAATGCCTGTTCAATCTTCTGCATACGGATCTCTGCCCTTGCCATATCAATAAATCCATCTAACACCGCTGGGTGGCTTTCTATCACATAATCCTGATTCAGATTCTTCCCCTGATTGATATTTTCCGGGATTTCGATATGTTCTGCCCAGTCTTTGTTCTGTTTGGAAAATCTGCCGTCATAAGAAAGTTCCCGAAGCGTATTTGCCATAACAAACGTCATACGTTCTTCTCCAAACTGTTCCAGCACTTGTTTTGCGGCATCTTCCTTTAAATGCAGCCCGTCAAAATTTAATGCGATTGCTTCCTCGATTGCTTTCTTACAATCAATATTTAACTTTCTGGAATCCAGATAAGCATCTACATCCCGTTCTTCCATTGCCTGAGCAAGTGTTCCTTTATAAACTGGCGGATAGGCTCTGGTATGATTATTTTCCAGCATCTCCATTCTCTGCTGTACAAAGTCCGGAAGTTCCTCAAAGCCGAAAGAATCCACATAATAAGCCTTTGTCTCCGCCGTCCGGTTTATAACTATGACGTCGCTTACCGATAAGGAATGTCCATGAAAATCGTTCGGGCGGTTGATATTAAATCTCTCAAAAATATCCTCTAATGTGATCGTTGGTATCCACGGAGCCGCATACACCATCCTGTAGTCTTTCCCCTCAATGGTATAGCCTAATTTTTTAGCCGATTCAAAACCCATAAACTGATAAGTATGCTCTCCGCCCGTATCCATCTGATAGATTGCAAAACGACCGCTTTCTCCATGAAAAAGCAAAGTTTCATCAATCTTTTCTGCACTGTCCTGTTCCAGTTTTTCCTGTCTGGTGGCAGATGCTTCTTTTTCTTCATATTGCATGGTGTTTTCCCTTTCCAGCTCATGCATCTGCTCCTCAATGTTCCCAATGATCTCTGCAGATGTTTTTCGGATGGTATCCATTGATGCTTTCAACGCCTTCATATCCCTGCTCTCGCACCAGCTGGCGATATAGGTAAACGAATATTCTGAAGTATCCAGACCAAAATGGTTGCAGACAATATAAGCGATACTTTCTGCTTCCACTTCCTTTGTTGTCTGGTCTTTTAGGACGCCTTCCACATCCATTACTTCCCGGTCATGCAGCAATGCGTGGCTCACTTCATGGACTCCGGTTTTCATCGTCTGTACATTACTCATATCTTCCTTTATCGCAATATATTTTTCTGTCTGGTGATAATAGCCTTTTGCATCCCCTTCCACATTCATCATGCGGATCGGTACAGGAGAAATATTCTGCAATGCCTGCATAAACGTATCATAAAACTGTACACTTCCGGTAAGCTCCGGTACCTCCAGTTCTGCGATCGGTTCCCCCTCTGTCTGGCTGACATCAAACACTGTCGTTACACGGAATCTCGGTATCACCATCTCCACGATCTCTGTTTCCGGCTGTCCATCATCCCCGATCACAGGCTCTTTTGTTACCGGGTCGATCTTTTCAATCTCCTGTTTCTCCCGTATCGGTGCTGGTGCGATGATCTGGATTCCTTTCTCTCCACGTTTTACATGACGGTTAAATTTCTTCTTCCATGCCTGATAGCCTGCCACCAGTGTTGCTTCCGGTTTCTGCATGGTGATCAGCAGTGTGTTATTAAAGCTGTAATTGTGGAACTTTGACATGGTATTCAGATATTCGGTATATCTCTCCGATGTAAAGATTTCCTTTACTCCCTGTTCCAGCCGTTCCGATATTTCTTTTAACTGTTTTTCTATATTATTTGCCATAAACAAACCCTCCATTTTATGTCCCCGCCAGAGAAAACTCTGACGGGAAATCTTTTATAACTCCTGTTCATGTTTTTTCTTTGCAGCTTTCTGTACAGATGGCTGTTCCGCTGTATTCTGCTGTGCCTTCTCCTGCTTTAAGCGTTCCAGAATAGACGGCTTATGGATTCTGTCTGCTGTTTCCGGAAGTTCTTTTTCTTCTACGGCATCCCTGCTGTCTGTGCTGCTTCCTTCTCTGCCAATATCCTCATCTGCCATAATCGTCTCATTGCCCTTTTCATCCATGTTCAGCAGGGCATTTAACTCGGATAAGCGTTCCATCTTTTCATTCAGTTCTGCTTCTTTCGGAAATGGTTTCTTTACCTCTTCCTGTGCAGTAGCAAGCTGCTGTTGTACGGTTTCTAACTTCTGCTTACTTTCCGTCAGCTTCCTGTCGATAGAAGAAAGCGTGTTATGGATACGCTGCATATTTCCTATAGGGTCTTTTCCGATCTCCAGCTTATAAGAGCATTTTCCTTTGATCGTCAGTTCAAACGCATTGGAGAACATATTGTAGGAAGCAGATAACGTAAACCCCTGATATTCCCCGACCTTTCCGCCGGTGCTGATGGTTTTTAAACCTGCACAGGCGGCGATCAACGCTTCGCCTGCTTCTTTCTTATCTTCATAAAGAACATTCCCTACCGTCATGGCAAACGTGTCATTATCCTGTAAATCCACGCTTTTTACTACCTGCGAATCCACCTGCATCCCGGCAATCCGCTCTTTCAATGCACTGATCTGTACCGGGAAATTCTTTGCAATATCGGATTCCAGACGGTAAATCTGACTGGTATGGTTTGCCTTTAGAAGTTTCAGCTTACTCACCTGCACATCCAGATCCATTTTTTCTTTAATGTACGGATTGCCTGTGGCAAGTGCCTTGATCTCTGCATAGGACAGTGCCGTATCATCAACATCTTCACAAGCTCTGACCGGGGATTTACTGGTCATAATCTGACTGATGAACTTCTGCTTATTCTCCAAAATCTGCCACATATACGCATCAAAAGTGTTCTCCGTCACATACCGGAATATCTTTACTTTGTCATTCTGGTTTCCCTGTCTTAAAATACGTCCTTCCTGCTGTTCCAGATCAGACGGCTTCCACGGACAATCAAGGTGATGGAGGGCAATGAGCCTGTCCTGTACGTTGGTACCAGCACCGAGTTTTGGAGTGGAACCCATGAGGATTCTCACCTGTCCGGCCCGTACCTTTGCAAACAGTTCCGCTTTCTTTGCCTCCGTGTTGTATTCATGGATAAAAGCAATCTCTTCTTTCGGGATTCCTTTTTCTGTCAGTTTGTTCCGGACATCATCATATACGTTGAAAGTCCCGTCTCCTTTTGGTGTGGACAAGTCACAGAAGATCAGCTGGGTTGTCCGGTCTGCTTTTCCTTCCTCCCATACCTGGAAAGCATTTTCCACACAGGTATTGACCTTGCTTTTTTCGGCATCCGGAAGAAGTTCATTCAAAAGCCTTTGGTCTAACGCACACTTTCTTCCATCGTTGGTGATCTTGAGCATATTATCCTCTGTCGGATTCACAAGACCGCCTCTTACACTTTCGGCACGTTCTGAAAAAGCACTGACCATTTCCTGCTGTTCTTCACTTGGCTTCAAGACTTCATTGATAAACTCTGCTTCCGGTACGGGAAGATTCAGCATATCCGAAGTCTGAATATCCGCAGCTTCCTTAAAAATAGAGATCAGCTCCGGAAGATTGAAAAAACGGGCAAATCGTGTTTTCGCACGATAGCCCGTTCCTTCCGGTGATAATTCGATTGCGGTTACTGTCTCTCCGAACGTTGCCGCCCAGGAATCAAAGTGTCCCATGCCCATACGCATGAGTGTGTCATACTGGAGATAACGCATGATAGTATAAAGCTCGGTCATACTGTTCGATACGGGAGTACCCGTAGCAAAGGTAATTCCCCTGCCACCTGTCAGTTCATCCATGTACCGGCATTTCATAAACATATCGGAACTTTTTTGTGCATCCGTCTGTGAAATACCTGCTACATTTCTCATCTTTGTATATAGGAAAAGATTTTTGAATGAATGGCTTTCATCCACAAACAGTCTGTCTACACCTAATTGCTCAAAAGTTACTACATCATCCTTTCTGGTCTGGTCATTGAGTTTTTTCATCCTCGCCTGCAGGCTTTTCTTTGTTTTTTCCAACTGCTTGATGGTATAATTCTGCCCTGCCTGATGTGCTGCTTCTTCAATGGAGAACGTAATATCTGCAATCTGATCTTCCAGCATGGCAATCTGCCGTTCTTTTGAAAGGGGGATTTTCTCAAACTGCGTATGTCCAATGATCACGGCATCATAATCCCCTGTCGCAATACGGGAACAGAACCGTTTTCGGTTTGCCGGCTCAAAGTCTTTCTTCGTTGCCACCAGGATATTTGCTCCCGGATAGAGACGTAGGAAATCACTGCCCCACTGCTCGGTCAGATGGTTTGGCACAACATAAAGATTCTTCTGTGAGAGTCCCAGCCGTTTTGATTCCATACCGGCTGCGATCATCTGGAACGTCTTCCCTGCTCCTACGCAATGAGCCAGAAGGGTATTATTTCCATACAGCACATGAGCCACTGCGTTTTTCTGGTGCGGCATTAGGGTAATCTCCGGGTTCATGCCGACAAACTGAATATGGCTTCCATCATATTCCCGTGGACGGATGCTGTTAAATCGTTCATTATAGATCTTACAGAGATCTTCCCGTCGGTGCAGGTCTTTAAATATCCACTCCTTAAATTCCTCTTTGATCAGTTCCTGCTTCTGCTGTGCCAGCATCGTTTCCTTCCGGTTTAATTCCCGGTGTTCCCCCTCGGCATCCTGTACCGTGTCATAAATCTTGGTATCCCTAAGGTTTAAGGCATCTTCCAAAAGACGGTAGGCATTGGCTCTCTGCGTTCCATATGTGGAAGTAACAAGAGCATTTCCGTAACTGTCCACATTCTTTCCCATAACATTCCATTGTCCGGTCACTTCGGCATACTGGACTTTGACCTTGCTCCCTACATAATATCTTGGTGTATGGAATGTTTCTGCCATGAACCGTGTAATGTAATCCTCAGAGATCCAGGTTGCCCCAAGTCTTGCCTCAATCTCTGATGCATCCAGATCTTTTGGCTGTACCTGCTCCAAATACTGCACGTTCACCTGATATTCCGAGTGATCTTCTGCAAACTGTTTGGCGATCTGAAGTTTCTCCCTCACATTTCCAGAAAGATATTCGTCCGACGGCTCCCATTTTTCACCGATTGGATTCTTAAAGATCACCCCTGCCAGTTCTTCGGTAAGCTCCTCTTCTGTTTTCCCGGAAAGCTGTGCCATATAGGAAAGGTCAACGCCTGCCCTCTCACCAATAGAAACCGCAAGTGCTTCACTGGCAGTATCCACGGAAGTTACCGTTTCTGCCCTACGGATTGTCCTTTTGGTAAAAATATCCGCTTTCCGTTTCAGTTCTCCCTTATCATCCAGAAATTCCAGAGAAGTCAAAAGACAATAACTACTGTCCTGACTAAATGCCCTCTTATTGGCATTGCTGCTGATAAGACCATATTTTGCTGTAAAGGTATCGTATTCTTCATTGAGTTTTCCCTGCAGCTTTGTGATCTGTTCATCGCTTTCCTCTTCCATCTGACACTGGATCAGTTCATTCGTAACATCACGGATCTTCACCATCCCTTTGACACGTTCCGCTGTCATTGCCGGAAGCTCCATGCGGTTCATCACAGAATTTTCCCGGTAATAGACTTCCTCATTCACTACGGTAAAACTGAAATTCTTTACATCCGGGTCTGCCGGGATAGAGACAACCTCCTCCTCCAGCTCTGTATCCGAAAGTTCCAGTTCCGTAATCGTGCCATGGATATTCCTGATAGCTTCTTTTAACTGTTCTTCTAAGGTAATGCCTTCTTTTGGTTTTACGGTCACTTCCTGCTTTCCGTACTGGGTACTTTCTGTAGTAAAATCACCAAGCACCATTTCCGGATGCTCTGCAAAATAAGCATTGACCGAATAGCCTTCCGGTATTTCCTTTAAATTTAACCATTCCGGTTCCTCAATGGATGCCCTGTCCCTTTTCTGGAAAAACAAAATATCAGAAACAACACTGGTATTGGCATTTCTCTGGAACGCATTATTCGGTAATCGGATGGCTCCAAGCAGTTCTGCCCGGTTTGCGATATACTGTCTCACTGCCGGATTCTGCTTATCCATCGTTCCACTGGAAGTTACCACAGCCACTACGCCACCGGGACGCACCAGATCAAGGGATTTTGCAATAAAATAATCATGGATCATAAAATGATGCCGGTCATATCTGCGGTCACTGACCTGATACGCCCCAAATGGAACATTGCCTATCACACAGTCGAAAAAGCTGTCCGGATAACTGGTTTCCTCAAATCCCTGTACGGCAATCTTATTTTTCTGATAAAGCTGTTTTGCAATCCTGCCCGAAACCGGGTCAAGCTCCACACCGTACATATTGGCTTTGCCCATACTCTCCGGGATCAGTCCCATAAAGTTACCGACTCCACACGATGGTTCCAGGATATTTCCCTGTTTCAGTCCCATATTTTCCAGTGCTTCATACATGCTTCGGATCACGGTCGGGGATGTATAAAAAGCATTTAAGGTCGATGCCCTTGCTGCTCTGTATTCTTCTGGTGATAAGGTATTCTTTAATTCCAGATACTCATCTGCCCAGCTGCTGTTACTCTCCTCAAATGCCTGCGGGATACCACCCCAGCCAACATAACGGGATAAAATTTCCTGTTCTTCGGGTGCTGCCAGACGTTCTTCTTTCTCCAAAGTCTGTAACAAATGGATGGCTTCCATATTTGCCTTATACTTTGCCTTCGGACCGCCTGCACCAAGGTCATTATCCTGGATACGGAAGTTGTATGGTTCTATCACGGCTTTTTCCTGTTCCTGACTTTCCAGAGTAGATTCTTCGGCAGTAACCTTTTCCTCTTCTATTTCCTCCACATCTGACATATCTACTACGGTCGGTTCTGCCACTGCCTTCGTATCCAAGAAATCAAACATGGTCATCTGGTGTCCGGATGGTTCCGCAAAAGACGGTTCTGCTTCCGGTGTCGGGAATATCGTATAGGTTCCTTCTGCATACTGGTGGAGTTCCGAAAGAAGTTCTGTTTTCTGCTGATAGTTTGTCCCATACGCTTCAAAATCCAATGGAAGAGCTGCCAATGCTGCATCCATCTTCTGTAACAGTTCTTCTGTCTGCTCTGGATTCTCTAATACTGCGACCATTTCTTTTCCTGGTTTTTCCCAGAAGAAGTCATCTGTAAAGGGTCTGTCTATCTCTTCCGGAAGACGGTCATAAAAGCGGAGTACCTTATTCGCCATCTGCTCTCGTTCATATTCCGGCATACGAGCATAATCTTCTGCCTGCAGGAACTGGTCATTCTTTATCAGATAAGCTACTCTGTTTGCAACTTTATTCCAGGATAATAAAATTGACGTATATGGATTCCCATAAGCACCTCTTGCAAGAAACAATCCTTTTCCATCATAGTTTGCGTATGAATCATCGGCACCAGACAGTGCATGACTGCTTCCACCGATCCCATACTGTTCCTTGATAAAACCTGTCCTCGATCTTTCATCTTCATGAAGTAGATAAAAGGAATACGTCCTAAGCCTGCCCTGCGAATACGCTCCACCTCCTGCAATATAAGCATCAATCTCATCCTGTGTAATGAACATCGGATGTTCTTTCCAGGCAAAGCCGTCCCTAGCCTGATAAGGAATCACCTCATCCGCAAACTTCTGAAACTGCTTTGAGATATTTATAGGATTATAATGATGGAAACGCATAATAGAATGATTTTCTTCATAGGCTTCTGCCAGTGCATCCAGTCTTTCATTCAGTTCCGAAAGCCACTGGGAATCCTCCAGCTTTTCTTCCAGATAATCCGTGATCTCCGGATAGATACTGCGAAGATGTGGTAAATCCTCCTCATCGAAAACAATCTCCGCTACTCCTTCTGCCATATCCCCTTTCATATAGGCAAGAGCCTGGGCGTGTTCTTTTACTGCATTACTTCTTGCCGCATCCAATACAGACTGCGGTGCATATTCACCCTGGTCTAAAAGCTGATGGATACGTCCGCTGACATCTTCCCATGATAAAAATGCCTTATCTAAGATATGGTCTGTAACCGTATGCCCTACTGCGATCTGCATCCCGGTTTCATCAAACCAGACTGAATATTCATTTCCATCAATCTGAAAACCTTTTCCACCTTTACGGTATTCACGCTTCACAAACTCCGTATATTCCTCCGGTGTCTGTTCACTCATGAAATTATAGATGATCCGGAGCTGGCTGGCTTTCCGGTTTCCTCCTGTCCGTAAGATCTCATCGACAACTTCCTCTGGAATCGGGATTTCTCCGGCATAAAGGGCAGCTGCCCTTTTCTCGATCTGCCGTCTTTGTTCATCTGCGGTAGGATATTCGGGCAAAGATAAAGCAGAGGCAATCTCTTCCTCTGCTTTACTCAATCCATCTTCTCTTGTATCTTCGACTAACTGTATACCAATTCCGTCAAGATGCTCTCTTCCGCTGTTGCCATCAGTGCGTTCATGTGTGCTGTCCATGCTATCGGATCTGCTTCCTTGTCCGGTGCCGGATTCTTCTCCAGTAATTTCTCCATCTGGCTGTCCATTCTCTCCTGTGCTGCTTTCTCGATCTGTTCCAGATGGCTGTTCAGCTTCCCGGTCAGGAACAGGCTCTGATAAAGGCTGTTCTTGTGTTCTTTCAGAAATGTCCTCCGCAGCATCCCATATTTCCCGATCGTCACTTCTTCCTCTTCGACGGTCAGATTCGGAAACAGATAATCTCCCTTGCGATGATATGTCAATTCCATAATCGGTTCCTCCTTCATTTTCAATATTTTCTTCTTTTTTCGTTTCTGCATCCTGGTTTTTGATTTCACAAATTAACGTGGTAAAGTTATTATAATTCCTTTCATTGGAATTTTCAACCTCTTTTCTCGCTTCTTCCAGAGAAATTTTATGTACGGTCTTTCCAATATCAATCAGAATACTCTCACTGAGCTGGCTTGCCGCATTTCCAAGGAAGGTGAGAACTGACAGACGGTTATAATCTGTGATATGCATGAAGTCCTCTTCTTCCAGAAGTTCCATCGGGTCAAGCCCGCATCGCCTGGAAAGCAGATAGTAAACACTGTCTGTTGCCAGCTGACGAAAATCACTGCGGATCGTCACCTCATCCAGATCTTCCAGATAAGTACCTTCTACAGCATATTCCAATCCATCTAGGTATTCCTCCAGATTGTCATTGACCATTTCCCTTGCGACCGCCATCAATGCGTCCTGCAAAGTTGCCGCATCCTTTTCTTCCAGAGCATAGACTTCTGCCAGATGGGTGAGGATCTCTTCTCTCTGGTGTTCCTGCATCTTCCAAAGATACGGGCTTCTGCCTCCGGCTACCATGTGGGTATCCGAAATATCAAACACATAACGAAGTTTGGTATTCTGCCAGGTTTCATCAAACAGGGCAATTCCTCTTGCACCACGATTTACCCAGCGTAACATCTTTTCATTCCATAGTTCCAGTGATGCACATGCTGTTGCGTCTGGACGCTGTGCATGGATCAGAAGCTGATCTGAAAAAGAATAACGATATAACCTTGATGCTGTGTCCATATAATCCATCCAATCCCCTGGCGAACTGCTCACTGATACGGCATGTTCCTGCACCAAGTTTCGGATGTCCTGTAGTTTAGACATTAAACTTCCCTCCTATCAATAAAAAAACAGCCCACTCTTTTTTAGAATTGGCTGCATAAAATGTACTTTACTTTTCGGAGAGAAAATGCTATATTCTAATTGAAAAGAGTAACCGCCCACAAGGTGGATGCTCCTGGATTAGGTTTTAATTTATTTTGCTCTCAAAGAGAGCTGCCTATCCTGTTGGCAGACAGGGTAGGCTATTTTTTTCGCTTGTTGTCCCTATTATCCAAATAGGCAAGCAAAGCAATCAGAAACGTACCGCCTAAGAACAATAAGCTCAAGACTTCGTATGTATCCATTCGCTCCACCTCCCTTCTTCTGTATCCCTTAACGGAATCTGAAAATCCAGGAGGTTTTTACCAACCCTGTACACGGTTACTCCAGTAATATTCTAACAGGTAACTCTCCGCAAAGCAATTCCTTTTTACTTCATACGGTTTTATATTCTGTTTTTCTCTTATTCTCTGGCCAATGCAGTTTCCATTCCAGATATTCCTCTTCTGTGATTCTTCCATCGCCCAATTTCTGCTTTTTCCCCATCCATTCCTGCAGATAAGACATTGTTTTTTTATCCCTCATTGTGATTCCAACTATTTCACTTTCTGAATCATTTAGCAGGAACAGATGAAAAAGCCCTCTATTTTCTTCATCCATCCAGAATAAAGTTTCCATTAATTCGTCCATTGTCGCAATTCCAGGACTTAAAAAATTTCGGACATCAACTTCCAATATTTCTGCTATCCGGATAAGCGTTTCCTGCTTCGGTGTACGCTGTCCACTTTCATATTGGGCGATTCTCACATCCGCACTACTTTCCCCATATCCTAATCTGCGTCCCAATTCCTTTTGAGTTATGTTGCGAAACATACGGATTTTTCTTATTCTTGCTCCTAATTTCAATTTCTTCTCCTTTTCAAAATGGGGCTGTGCAGTAACCACAGCCCCAGAACACTATTTATATTATCATTTGCGTTTTCTCTTAACTGTCACTACAGTTCCCAGACATCCTGCTGATACTGCAAGTGCCAGCACAAAAATAGCAATATTTGTATTATCTCCTGTTTTTGGTGAATTGGATACAGAAGTCGCATCAGAACCATGGGAACCAGGAGTGCTGACTCCCTGGTTTTCTGATGTTTCCGGAGTGTCTTTTTCCGGAGCTTTCTTATTTGTCAGATCCAGAGTATATTCAATCACAGGAGTACGGTCATTGACATATTCAAACTGAATCTTATGCTCGGTTTCATCAAGCTGATAGCCATCCAGTGTTTTTGTTTCTTTCAGGATATATGTGATTGCTTTTTTATACTGCCCATTCTTAAAAGTCGCAATCGGATAATTCTTTGATTCTGCATGGCCAGCACTGTCTGTTACCAGAGTTTCCAGAACTTTACCTTTGCTGTCACAAAGGGCAAATTCTACACCTTTCATTGGCTTCTTGGTATCTTTATCCGTTTTATTTAAGATTACCTTGCCCATTGCCTGTTCATCTTCCATTTTGGCTCCCTGAACATCTCCGGTGTCCTTAACCTCAAATGTCACTTTATTTGTCACAATATAGCCTTTCGGTGCTGTTTCCTCCAACAACGTATAAGTGCCGACTGAAAGTTTCTCTACATAATGGGGCTGATCACCAGATGTCCAGCTTTCCATAACTTCCTGGTTTTCATTAAGAATATACAGTTTAGCACCTTTGACCTCGCTGCTTCCATCTGTCATATCAACTTTACTGATCAGAATTTTTGTTGTATCATCCTGCATTTCTACTTTCTGTATATCTGCAGTATTTTCTACTACAAACGTAATGGATTCTGCAGTTGCATAACCATCAGCAGGAATTGTCTCTGTTAATATATATTTCTTTCCAACTTCCAGTTCCTTAATGATGTGTGGTGTGCTTCCGGAAGTCCACTCATCCACAACGTTTCCCTCTGAATCGGATACTTTCAGTTTTGCACCTGGTAATTCTTCCCCGGTTGTAATATCTGATTTTGTGATTTCAAAAGTAGTTGGCTCATCTTCATAAGTGAACTCAAAGGATACTTCTGCAACCTCTTCTCCCGCATAAGCAAAATCAAATTCCTTGATTTCTTCTGTTGTCACAAATCCAGCAGGAGCCTGCACTTCTTTTACATAGTAGTTGCCATTGATTGGAAGATCTGCCGTAAATACAATCCTTCCATCCTGATCCGTAGCTTTCTGCTCGATCATGGTATCTGCTTTCAGGATTACTTCGCCTTCTGCATTTAAAATATCATTCTTTGTATAAAGTGCAAATACTCCGCCTTCCAGAACACGGTCTGTATTTTTTTCTTTCTTAACTACAGTTACTTTTGCTTTCTGGCGGTTATTCTGCCAGTCCTCATCATAAGTCACAACCGGAGTATTCTGATCACGATAAGTCAGATCAACCTCTCTGATTTCTCCATCCAGAACATATCCATCCGCCGTCTCTTTTTCCTTTACATAATATTTGCCTAAAGGAAGATCTTCTGCTCTTGCATATCCAAGAGCATCTGTAGTAATTGTTGCTACCAATTCGTCCTTTTTATAATAATCACTGCTTTCCCCATCTGCAGCCTTGATATCCTCCGCTGCATAAATTTCAAAAGTAACATCTTTCAAAGAACCTGTAACATAGCCAAATGCTGCGTCCATGCCGCCTGCCAGCATATCTTTCCAGGTAACTTCCTTGACAAATTCACCTTTTTTATTGATGATGATTCGTCCAACCGGAACAGCATCCTTCATTTCTACTTTTTGAACATCTGCAGTATCAGAAACTGTAAATTTCACTTCCTCCGCCTGCAGATAACCATATGGTGCAAACTCTTCCCGAAGTGTGTAGGTTTTTCCCACATGGAGTCTTTTTATTACATGAGCTTTTCCTTTTACAGAAGTCCATTTTTCTACTTCTTTTCCGTCTGAATCCAAAACCGTCAGTGTTGCTCCGTCAAGTTCCACACCTGTTGTAATATCTGATTTCGTAAATTCAGTTGTTGTCGGCTCATTCTTAAAAACGGTTTCCAGTTTTACTGTTTTTACTTCCTGTCCCTGATATTTCGCAGTCACCTCAATCTGCTCATCTGAAGATACAAAACCATCTGGTGCTGCCAGTTCTTTTATATAATAAGTTCCAAATGGCAGATCCTGCTCAAAAACAGTTTTTCCATCTTCACCTGTTACCGCTTTTGTAAGCAGTTCGTCTGCTTTTACCAGTACCTTATCCCCTGCTTTTATATCCTCTTTTGCGTAAAGACCAAACTCTGCTCCAGAAAGCCCTTTCTCATTTTCAGCATCTTTTTTCACAACTGACACTTCTACTTTCTGGCGGTCATTTATAAACTCTGCACTCTGTGAGATCACTGGTGTATTCTGGTCTGCATAGACGAAAGAAATCTTCTGTTCTTCTTCATTTAATACAAATCCCTCCGGTGCAGTCTTTTCTACAACTTTGTATTCTCCTAGAGGCAGATTATCAAGCTCTGCTTTTCCGGATTCATCCGTTGTCAGTTCTGCAACTTTTTCACCCTTTGCATATTTCAGGATTCTTTTTCCTGTATCATCTTTCTGGAAATCTGCTGTATAGATATCCTCTGCAGCATATACTTCATATACTGCACCGGAAAGGTTTTGAACTTCATACCTAAAATCATTCTTATAGGTCGAAAGAACCTCTCCTTTTTTCTGTACAGTGAGTTTTCCTTTCACCGAATGGTCCTCATATACCACTTCAATGACCGCATCACCTGAAACCGGATCCGTCTGATACAGGGTATTGGTATCCACCTGTATTTCGACATAATTTTTGTTAATGGTATAACCGTCCGGTGCTGTTACCTCTTCGATTCTATAATGACCAATTTTTAAATTCTGAGGCAGTATCAGATATCCATCTATATCTGTGAAATATGAGGTATGTGTAACAGTTGTCGGGTATGTAGTTACCTGCTCTACATATTTTTCATGATCCATATCATAAATTTTAAACTCTGTTCCCGGAATTAGAACAGATTTTTTAGTCTCATCATCCTGTTTGATAATTTTCAGTTTTGCAGAAAATTCTTTATCCAAAAGAACTCTCCATGTCTGCGGCTCTGTTGGTTTATTCTCTGTAATCCGGACAATAAAATCATCTACAGGTTTGTAATTATGGGGTGTTGTAGTTTCTCTCACCAGATATGTTCCATATGGAATTGCAATGGATTTTACATAGCCTTTCTCATTTGTAAAAATTTCCGTTGCTCCATTTTCACCAATCACAACTGGCTCTGCAGAGGAAAAATCATAATTTCCATCCTCTTTTACCACCAAAGAAGATACCAGATATGCACTAAATCCAGCTCCGGATAGTAATGCAGCATCTGTGTCTCCATTATTGGCAGCTTTAATAAGTTCAAACGGCTGTTTCTTCACCGTTTCCAGTGAGGTACACTCTTTTTCTACAACCGCTGTCAGATCACCTTCATCACTGCATACAAGATCATATTCATGCTCGTCTGCCAGATATCCTACGGATGGGGTAATTTCCTTGATGTAATACTCTCCAAGATAAAGATTCTCTATCCTTGCTTTTCCTTCTTTATCGGTAGTTAGCGTACCAATCTGGCTTCCGGCTTTATAAATAACGCCTGTCTTTCCATCTGGATGGGTAATGTCGTTTCTTGCATAAAGTCCATACACCGCATTTTCCAGGGAAGCATCTCCCTGTGCCTTATTTTCTTTTGTCTCGGCATCTTTTTTATTCAAAGAGATTGCAGCACTGACCCTGTCATTCACAAAAGTATGACTGAAAGAAATTTTTGCCTGTTCATCATTGGTATAACTGAACTGGAAAGAATAAGTATCTTTCTCATTTCTGACATAACCAGCCGGAGCCTGGACTTCTTTTACATAATAAGAAAATCCCACTGGAAGATCTGCTTTAAATGCTGCTTTTCCATCAGTACCAGTAATTGCAGTCTCAATCAGAGCATCTTTTTTTACCGCTACTTTTCCATCCACAGTTTTCATATCCTGCGCTGCAAACAGAGCAAAATGCCCTCCGGATAGTGTATTTTCAGTATCTTTGTCTTTCTTTATCACCTGCACCACTGCTTTCTGACGGTCATTTGTAAAGGTAGTCTCTGAGAAAGCCGCTTCTGCAGTCTGCCCTGCATAAGAAATGGTTACTTTTTTTGTTTCTTTTGCATTATAAAAATTTTCCGGGGCCTGTGCTTCTGTTACATTATAGCTTCCAAGCGGAAGATTCTTTACCGTTACAGAACCGTTCTCACCTGTGATCAGATTTTTCGCTACTTCTGCGCCTTTTTTGTAAACTGTTTTTCCACCTGCTGTTACAATATCCTCGGCAGCATATACGTTATAAACGGCTCCTTTCTGACGGCGTTTCTCATACTGGAATGAAGTTCCATTTTCATCAGATACAGCTCCTACAAAAACTTCTCCCTCTTTATAAACGGTCAGATTTCCTTTCTGCTCTTTGTCCGTTACAGTCTGTTTGGTTGTACTGCCAACTACTAATTTCACTCCATACGAAGAAGCCTGGACAACATAACCTTCCGGTGCTGTAATCTCTTTTAAGTAAACAGTATCCTGTGTCTTGGTAAGAGTTACTCGTGAAGAACCATTGCTGTCTGTTGGCGGCATCTTAACAATCAGCTTTGTGCAGGCGTTATCACTATATACTCCATACACGGCTCCGGCCAGATTTTTCCCAGTATCTCCATCTTTCTTTGTAATTTCGATAACTGCTTCTTCCGGCCAGTCAACTGTAATCTGCAGATCAGCGGAATCCGTATAGTAGCCAAATCCAATATCCTGTGAACTCTCCAGTTTTAAAAGCATTGCATGGAAATCCAGGGGAAAATTGGAAGTGATCGCATACTTTCCTTTCAGACTGCCCATATTGGCTGTTGTAGCTACAAGATGAAATTTCTCTCCACCTTTTACAGTGACATTTCCAGATGCCGTCTTTCCTGTAGTTTCGTTGACAAGGCTCACACCATTTTCCAGATGAATGGTAATGGTAAATGCTTCATTTGCCTTCCAGGTAAAACTTTCTGTTTCCTTTCCCGTTGCATTAACGGAAAGTCCTGGAAGAAGTTTCATTGCTGTCGGATCAGGCATTTTAGCAAGAGCTGCTTTAATCTCTTTCAGCATATTTTTAGCGGTTGTAGAAAGCGCACCTCCAAATCCGGATTCGCCATCATATAAATAATCAACCAGATAATGCTGCATGGCTCTTGTCTCAGAACTGCATCCATATTTTTCCATGATGGATTTTACATTATATCCGTTGAATGTATGTCCCCATCCAGGACCGCCATATCCATAGAACAAAGCTTTCCGCAGATACTTATCATCTCCGCCCTCATCCAGTTCAACCATATTTTTATATGTTGTCCCACTTGGAGGTGACTGCATGGAGTGCTGCATACAATACGCATTTACTGTATAAGTCTTTCCGCCTGCTTTGTAACGAACATATTTGTAGCTGTCATTTCCACCCTGTCCCATAACTGTATCAAACGGATGAAGCTGGCCATCTGAATAATAGTAATATTTATTTGCTTCAATATTTGTTGCATCATCCCATGGAGTATCGGTTGCAAGTAACATGATACCATTTTCTGCCTGATCCATGGAAACACTTAGGTCAATGTCATCTGCTGGCATTTCAAAACTGAATTTATCCGATTCTTCGTGATAAGTCACCTCTGAATACAATAAATCTTCTGTATTCTCTGTCTGGTTTGCCTGTACTTTTGTTGTTCCTACTGCAATTAAGCTGCCTTGCGGCATATCTCCGGAAAATACAACGGTTTCTCCTGGCTGATACTGTCCATCTTCATGGTTCAGCTCAATATGAAATTCCTCTCCACGAACAATATTTACCTGATAATTTCCATCTGCATCTTCTGTTTTCTCTGTTCCATCTGTAAAAGAGTCGTCTGTCGCCTCTGGCATTTCTTCCGGATCTGTATCTGTAATTTCTTCAAATGTGCTGTCTGTATCCGGATTATCATCTATGGCAGGTTCTTCTGTTGAAACTTCCTCAGACGGATTTTCCGGGATTGGTGTATCTATTGGCTCTTCCTCAACCGGAATTTCTGTCGGAGTTACTTCTTCATAGATTTTATCCTCTGACGGAATTTCTACATTTCCCTCATCCTGCACAGGTTCTTCACTCTCTGCAGTGCCTATGGCTGGTTCCTCGCCTTCTGCTTCATTCTCATCTTCCTGGTTGCTTACAGATTCCTGATTCTCAGATTCAGCAACCTGCACCACCGCTTCCTTTACAATCAGCTTACGATTGATCTGATAAATTGGGTGGCCACTTACTGGCTCTACATAATAAACAGCTTTGTATGTATCTTCGTAATCTGTTGTAAAGTCCTGCTTTTCCTCATTTTTTGCCTCATGGAAAGTGATCTTCACCTTTTTTTCATCTGGTATTTCCAGTCCGGTAAAATCTTTCTCCACTTCAAAAATACTGCCTGTTTCCAGTTCCAGATCTTTTGCTTTTACCACCTCATCTGCATCAAGTTCATTTTTTACCTTTTCGTATAACGGTGGCTCTTCTGGCACTACATCTGCCGCATAGGACAGTATTGGAGATAGAATTGTAGATAACACTGTAAGCATTGCCAAGAATCCCGACAAAAATCTTCTCATATTTTTTTTATTCTTCATTCTTTTTTCCTTTCTTCCGTTCCGGGAAAATCAACTGAAACTTTGGATTTCCGGTTTCTGAAACCTCCATCTTTATAGTTGCTTCATACTTCCTTTTTGTTTTCTCTGATACCAGATCTTTGAAATGCACCTGCTTCTCACTCAGCAGCTTCCTGACAGTTGCTTCATCAAGTATTTTTCCCTGACTCTCAAAAAATCGGTTATTTTTCCATAAAGTAAAACTGCAATCACTTCCTGAACAATAATAATTTCTCTTTCCCACATAAACCTTATTGCCACATCTTGGGCATTTTCCAATTTCTTTCCGACCATCTGAAAATAGTTTCTGGTATTCTTCCACTGGCTGTCCATTATCACTTACCAATTTGGTAACCATTTTTTCAATTTCGAAGAGAAATTCTTCTACATTTTTCTGGCCTCTGGAAATCAGTGTCAGATCATTTTCCCATTCTGCTGTAAGTTTTGGTGATTTGATCATTTCCGGAAGAATCCTGATCAGATTTCTTCCATCTGCTGTAGGTAATATCTGCTTCTTTTTACGCTCAATAAAGCCTTTCTCAATCAGTTTTTCAATAATCGCTGCCCTGGTAGCCGGAGTTCCAAGCCCTTTTCTCTCTGCGTCTTCTATCGTATCCGAACTTCCAGCGTGTTCCATGGCACTAAGGAGCGTATCCTCCGTATAATGTTTCGGCGGTGCTGTAAAATGTTCACTAAATTTTACAACAACACATTCAAATACCTGTCCTATTTTTATATCTGGAAAATCACTTTCCTCCTCTTCTGGCTTTTCTGCATTTTTCCCATATGATTTAAAGAACCGTTCTTCCACTTCTTTCCATCCATATTGGAGAACATTCTTTCCAGATGCAGTAAACAGTTCTCCATGACAGGAAATTTCAGTCTTAATACTCTCATATATGTATTCCTGTTCCGATGCACATAATAACTTTGATGCAATCAGCATAAGAATTTCTTTTTCTCCACCCGGAAGTGCTTTTAAATCCGTGTTTGCAATTTCTACCGTTGGTATAATTGCATGATGATCTGATACCTTTTTGCTGTTTAAAAGTCTTTTTATCTCTGGTTCCGAACCCTTCATTGATATTTCTGGAAATACTCTATTTACCGCATCAATAACCAAAAACGCATTTTCTTCCATATCATCTGTAAGATATTGGCTATCCGTCCTTGGATACGTCACCAGTTTCTTCTCATAAAGGCTTTGGGTATAGTCCAAGGTTTGCTGTGCCGTAAATCCAAGAAGACGATTTGCTTCCCTCTGTAATGTGGTCAGATCATATAATTTCGGCGGCTGTACCTTTTTCTTCTCTTTCTTTACTGAAAGAATCTGTGCAGTTTCATCCTTCATATCCTCCATCATCTGAACGGCAGCACTTTTCTCTTTTATCCGGTTGCTTACAGCATCCAATCCATCCATCAGAAGATGAACCAGATAATACTTCTCTTTCTGGAAGTTCTCGATGCTCTTTTCCCGTTCCACCAGCATTGCAAGTGTAGGTGTCTGCACCCGACCTACAATCAACCGATGGTGATACAGCACCGTAAACAGTCTGGTGGCATTAATTCCTACCAGCCAGTCTGCTTCACTTCTCGCCACCGCAGAATAATAAAGATTATCATATTCATGTCCATCTTTCATCTGCTGAAATCCTTCCAGAATTGCTTTTTCCTCCATGGAAGAAATCCACAGTCTTTTAAAGGGAAGTTTACATTCTGCCTGGTTATATACCAGACGGAAAATCAACTCCCCTTCTCTTCCTGCATCTGTTGCACATATAATTTCTGTGACATCTGCTCTGTGAAGCAGTTCCTTTAAAACCCGAAACTGCCCTTTGGTACTTTCTTTAATCTGATATTTCCAATTCTCCGGAATCATGGGAAGTGTTTCATATTTCCATGCTTTCCAGTCATCCCGGTACTGATCCGCACTAGCCAGTTCAATCAAATGCCCAATACACCAGGAAACCAGATATTCTTTTCCTTCCAGGTAGCCATCTTTTACGTTTGTGGCATGAAGCACCTTCGCAATGTTTCTGGCTACGCTGGGTTTTTCCGCAATTACAAGCTGCAATTTTCAATCTCCTTTCTGCACCTGTCGCTGTAATTAAGTGAAACAAAGTTATTCCTCTGATTCTTCGTCTTCTACTTCACCTTCCATTTCATATTCTTCTAATTCTTCATCATCCTCACGAATTGTATCTTCCTCCTCATCGTCGTCCTCGTCCTCTTCATAATCAAAAGAAGTATTTCTTCCTTTCATAAATTTCCAATAATAGTAAGCACCACAAACTCCTGCCAGAACCAGCAGCATTAATAAAATCGTGCCGGAATTATTGCTTTTCTTTTCAGGTTCTTCCTTTTCTTCCGGTATGATCGTAACTTCTGGTTCCGGTGTCTCTGTGATCTTCTCTGTTTCAAGTGGCAGTGCGGATTCTGCAATAGCCTGGTTCTGTGGAAGTGTGACCATGTTGGTATCCGTAAAGTTCAACAGATCATTTTCGCCTACCTCTGTAAGAAGATAAACATTTTCATCCGTTTTATCCTTATCTACGATCAGATAAAAAACCTTATCACTTTTTGTCTTGATCGTATAAAATTCCTTTCCCCCTTTGTCCTGAACTGTTCCTGTTGACATGCCGGAAGCAGAACTTTCTCCCTGCACCCGTCCGGTATCTGCTTCTGTATCCGTTTCATTTCCTGTGTTTTCTGGTTCTGTTGGTGCAGTAGCAGTCTCATTCGTTGTCTGATGTTCCGTTACGGTTGCCGTAGCACTGGTGGGCTTACTTGCAGTTCCATCGGCTGGCAAAGAAGCTGCATTTTGCTCCGTTCCGGAAACCTCTGTATTCTCTTTTACTGCATCTGGATTTTCATAATAAGGGTTTCCTACTTTATAGATCTCTGACATATTTCCTGCTTTGTCTTTTGCCTGCAGGGTAAAGTATTCATAGGAAGTATCCGCTTTTTGCAAACGGACATTTAATGTATTATTCGTCAGTTCTGTGAATTCATTTCCATTGACATACAAAGCAGCAATTCCCGATTCCGCATCAACTCCCTGCACGATCAGTATCCCATTCTTCGCAGCCGCAATAATAGTTGGTTTGGTTTTATCAAAACACTCTATGTAACGATTCTGCTCATAAGTATTTCCATTCTGATCGGTAACTCTCACATAAATACTACAATTAGAAGAGATGGATACTTCCATATTTCCGGTTATGTCTGACCATCCTCCATTTTCTGAAAGTCTTGCTTCTACTTTTGCAATAGAAAAAGCACCTGTATTCTTTGTATCTTCCACTTGAATTTTTACGGTTGCCGTATCTGTCTGCCAGCCTTCGGGTTCTGTAAAGGTAATCCCTACTTCCGGTGTTTCCGTCACATCATTTCCTGCATCTTCCTGTGCCTGTTCCACTGGATCTGCAAGAATTTCAGCTTCTGATTCATCTGAAAAATCAACATCTTCCGGGCTGCTTTCTTCTGATGATTCCACTTCTACATTATCTGCCCATACAGTCAGACTTCCGGGCGAACTATAAAAGAAAGCTCCTGCCGGAAGTCCTGCTAACGTAGCTGCGGTTAAAAATACAGCTGCTCTTTTATGAAATTTCTTCATTTTCTGTCTGCTCCTTTTCTCTGGTTTCCAATATCTTTTTTTGTTCCTCCTTACTGATATCAATCATCAACTGAAGTTCCTCTGCGGAAACTCCATTGCTTCGGATAATTTTCAGATACTCCATATCCTCTGCCTGTTTCTTCTGTTCTTCCAGATCCCTTGCTTTTTTCTGTAGCTTTTCAATCTTAACGTAGGTTCTTGCAAGTTCTTCTTTTATTCGTTCAATGTTCAAATACGCCCCTCCTTATGGCCTGCCAAAAGCATAAAAATGAGACTGCCAGTATGCAGAATTAATGGACGTATACTGAATTGGATTTCCACAATGGATCATCTGTCCATCTCCGGCATAAATTCCTACGTGGGTAACCGGCTCTCCCGCATCATACGTCCCAGTGAAAAAGATAATATCTCCTGGCCTTGCTTCTTCTGGTGATACAGGCATACAAATGTCATAAATTCCCTGTGCAGTAAGTCTTCCCATATTGCAGACACCCGAATTGGTAAACACATAGCTTACAAAACCAGAACAGTCAAAAGAAGTCTCCGGGCTGGAACCGCCCCATACATACGGCATACCAAGATATTTGTCTGCTTCCGCAAATAATCTCCGCACAGTCTCATCATCATAACTGCCGCCTCCACCATACAGCCCGCTATCTCCGGTACTGATATAAAAAACAGGATTATAATATTCCCCATCTTTGACCAGTTCCAAATATAACTGGCTTCCGGTTGCACTTCCTGTACTTCCCGTTGTACCAATTACAGTATCTGTTGTTACTTCCTGACCATTTGCTACCGAAATGCTCTGCAGATAAGCGTATTTAATCTGCACACCTTTTTTATCCTGCGTAACTACATAATTTCCAAAAGTTCCGCTATATCCTACATCTACAACAAAACCATTCATCGCTGACTTCACTTCTGTTCCCTGTCGTACATTAATCGTCACACCTCTGTGAAGTTGTGTCTGCCCGGTTCCATTGTTTACAGAATACCCATAATAGGTACTGATATAGGCATACCAGTTTAACTCAACCGGAGTTTTATATGTCTGTAAATTTCCTCTGTTGGAATAGACCTCTTCATAAATTTCCTGCTCATCCTCTTCCATTCTGGACAGAATAACACTTCTAAGCGGTTTTGCCTGAACAGAAACATTCAGTACATCTGCAGTTACTGTACGGGTAACTTCCACAGAGTTCTGATTGCCCTCTGCCAGAAAACATTCCCAGGTCTGATGACCATGTGCCTCAGCTACTGCGTGATTATCATAATAAACATCAAACTGGACACCATACTGGGCAAAGTTTCCAGTATCTTCTACGGTGTACTCAATCCCATTCATCACTACTTTCGTCCCCATTGGAAGAAATGGGTTTGCAGCATCAACCGCAAGCGTATGATTAGCCTGTGGCATTGCCCCTGAAGCAGTAGGTCCTCCACTCCACACGCCACAGCAGATGGGACAATTACAGTATCCACTGGTCACAACATTTCCCAATGACTGCCCTACCTGTATTGTAGATGTTTCCTGCCGGGTTTCACTTTTTTCCTCTACGGTGATTCCGTACTGTAAAGAAAAAATTGTTTCCAGTTCTCCTTTTATCTCATCAAACTTAAAATCCCCATAACTGGCAGTCAGATAACTGATCAATGTATGAGGATCATGGCCGATTTCACCAATGTTATATCTGTATTCATCTTTTCCTGGATACCGGGCTTCCATCTGGTTTATTTTCTGTTGAAGACTGGCTTCCAACTGCGTATAATACAACTCTGCTTTTTCAATTTCGTCCGGATCCGCAATGTAACTGGAAGCGATTACCGTAGAAATTCCATTAGAAAACATAGCCGAACAGGAAGCAAATCCTGTCATTACGGAAAGAAGCAAAATCAATAACAACCCCATTGAGATCAGAGTAGTTACATTTCTTACAAATACTTCCTGTGCCTTTCTTGCAATTTTAGTAGCAAGATTTACTGACCGGATTGAGGTGTCTTTTGTTTCTTTTGCAATCTTCCCAGCCCGGTATGCCATCTGATACTCTCGCTTAATCCTCTGCTTCTGTATTAATTTTCTGATCAGCTTTTTCTGCATCTCTGGATGTTCTTCCAGATATTTCTGATATTGATACCTGGATGCACTCTTCCAGGCTCTTTGCTCTAAACGGTTTTCTTTATGTATCTGACTGCGGTTCTTCCGGATATTTCTACTGCTATGTTCCTGTAATATCCACTCACCTGAACGCACCAGCTTATGTGCTGCATCTACAGCACTGTTTTCCTCTTCGTCTTCGCCTGCTTTCTGATATACTGCATTTTTTAATGCTTTCTTTGGAACAGAAGACAAGGTTTTCTTTTTACCATCCGTTTTCCCTGTTTTTTTGTCGAAATATAAATGGTACTTTACCTTTGCTTTCTGTTCCTCATTTGTTTTCTTGGTATAAACAGAATCTTTCGGAATTTTGTTCTGCCTCTCAGCTTCCTGTTTTCTTGCAGCCTTATCCACTTCCTGATAAGTTTTTATTGTTTTTCGGCTATATTTCTGCTTTCCTTTTTTTCGGTTTGTAGAAACATCATTCTTCTCTGCCTGAAAATGTCCTCCATCTGTTTCAGCCGAAGTTTTCTTTTCTTTCTTCAGACTTCCATCTGTCTCCAGTTTTCCAAACTGCAGTCTCTGCTGTTTCTTTTTCTGTCGCTGATACTGGCTCCTGTGTTTTTCTTTGCGCTCACGTATTTCTACCGCTGAATCCACAGATACACCTGCAGGCTTGTCCCGGTATCTGTACCGTCCCTGTGTTTTTCGTTTTCCCGGAGGACTGTTTGCAGCCTCTTCTTTTTTGGCAGGATTTCCCTCCTGAACTTTTTCGGAAAATTGTTTCTTTTCAGCTTTTTTATGAGAGTTTTTCTTCTTTTCAGAAGTAATAAATGCCTGTTCTACATCCTTCTGTTTATAAGGCAACTCCTGATCGCTGTTTGTAACTTTTCTGGTCTCCTTTGTTGCAAGATTTTCCTCAACCAGACCATTTCTGGTCATACGGCTGACTTTCTTCTCTTTCGCCGTATATTTTTGTTTTCCCAATGTACCTCACCTCTGCTTTTTTGTCCATTAAGTCTGAATCTCATCCGGTTTAGTACTCATCAAAGCATAGGTTCTGGTATCCTGCGGATATCTGTCTGCAAAAGGTATGATTACATTTCCGTAAAAAAGCAGCCCTTCTCCTGCATTACTGTTATTTACAAAAGAAATCTGATGCTTGGAAATATTCAATTTCTCCGCAAGGATCTTCTGATCCCCGCTGTGCTGATTTAACATCAGGATAAAATCACTGTTTCCCACAATACTTTCTACTGCCAGAGAGCCAAGAAAATCTGTTACATTCTGACTGATTCCTGTAATGATTCCACCCCACTTACGAAATCTCTTCCACATTTCAATAGAATAATTAGCAGTCTGTGGCTGGTTCAGCAAAAATGCCGATAGGTCAGACCCTTGCGGGTCTTTCGCCCCGGCCCACACCGTGCAAGCAACTTTCATTGCACACGGCGTTCCATGGGATAAGTCTTTATTGCTAATACAGTTACTTCAAAGTCTGGTTAATTGTTATAAGGTTAACTGCTTCCAATCCTGCTTTGGCTCTCCATTTGTTAAGCTTGGCAATCTTGGCAGGTGCCCTGCAATCGAATAAATCAATGAGGGACTTGATGATTTTCACGTCAGTAGAATAGATAAGGCGCTTTATATCCTTGTGAACGATTCTGAGGTTGGCATATTCATCCGTACCACCTTGGCTTGGTGGATTAAGATATATGCACTCCACATCCTCAAACGCAAGGGACACCTTTGAGAGTTCACACTTACCTTTAGATGCCACAAATCGTGACAGGCGGTTATCACAAAATTCGATACTATGTTTCGTATCGTTGTCTCTGCTTAACTTCAACAGCGTTTCTCCGTATTTAGATTTAGCAAGCATGCGGTGAATACGTTCACGTCCCTGTGGGGTGTAACGATTGGTGTCCACTTGGAAGAACATCGGATTCTGCGTTCTGCAGTAAGCTACAGGAACAACAATCATTCCATTGATATATCTAACCTGCTTCGACTCCCCATACTTCTGATAGAAATATTCGTCCATTGCACCTTTCAATGTCGGTGGTCTTTCCTTGGAGAAGTCTGCACGACTGTTCAGTCTCGTCTTCATGGT
Organism: Blautia sp. HCP3S3_G3; assembly: GCF_052063365.1. Taxonomy (NCBI): domain Bacteria; kingdom Bacillati; phylum Bacillota; class Clostridia; order Lachnospirales; family Lachnospiraceae; genus Blautia; species Blautia sp. HCP3S3_G3. The sequence continues at coordinate 36,323 of NZ_JBQHXR010000025.1, forward strand.
TATATCAATCGACGGGAACAGTCTGTGAACATCCGCATTTATCATGGTAGCCATGTTATAGTACTGGTGCATACCAATAACTGCTTGGTTGTATCTGATGAGGTCATCGTGCTGTGATTGTTCACTCTCATGAGATTTACAGGCTTGAGCCATGGCATTTTTCAACTTCGCTTGTTGAGAATTGATGGCTTTGTCGGTCATATGAGACTTGATAGACCATTTCTTTCCCTTCTTGTAAAGCTTAAATTTTATGCCGAGGAAGTCGCTGTAGCCTTTGGTAAGATTCGTAATTCGTGACTTATCTGGAGAGGTTTCCAGCTTTAGTCTGTCCATCAGCCATTGCTCGACCGCATGCTTCAGCTTGACAGCGTCAGAATACGACTTGCAAAATATCTTGAAATCATCCGCATATCTCACTATGTGACACTCTTTCAAGCGGGACTGTCGCAACTTCTTGTACAGGTTTCCTTTATTCGGAGTGCCATTTTTGTTCATATAAATATCGCTTTTCAGAGGATGCTTTGCAGGCATTTCCTCCCATTGACTGGCTATCCACCAGTCAAGCTCATTCAGAACAATATTTGCCAGTAATGGACTAAGTACACCACCCTGAGGCGTGCCTTTATCGGGTACCGTTCTAACCCCGTTTTCTTCAATGGGGGCTTTCAGCATCTTTCCTATCAAGGAAATCAGCCTTTTATGTTGTCCGGCAAATTAAATGATGCCCTATCCGGCAGATTATTTTGTGCTGATTTTAGAACCTTGCAAATGTGTCAGTCACTTTAAAGATGATTGTTTCTGCGAATTGTTT
>NZ_JBQHXR010000026.1:0-36917 GCF_052063365.1 Blautia sp. HCP3S3_G3
CGCAAAAAATCCCCACGGATTAATACAGAACTAACGTCTAATTCATTAAAACCCGCTGTAATTAACTAAAGCCTTCTTTAATTCACCAAAAACATTTTTATTAACTAAAGCACTCTTTAACCCACAAACACCTGAAGCACTTAGCAAACTCTCCACATCCTGGCCCCCTCTGGATTATGACAAACTTATTTCAAACAACATTTATGTTTCATATTTTTCCAGCTTTACACTCTCCACGAAACAGGTTATATTTAAATACATAAATCGCAGAGGAGGAATGCTTCATCCTGCCACCCTTTTGATGAAGCTGACGTATATGAACAAAAAAATCGCATATCTCGGACTTTTTTCAGCAGTGGCTATTATTTTCGGATACATCGAAACCTTAATTCCCGTTTTCGCAGGCATCCCGGGCATTAAACTGGGACTGGCAAATCTGGCCGTTCTTTTCATACTGGAACGATACAGCTGGAAAGATGCCGCTCTGGTATCTCTGATCCGTATCCTGGTAATCGGCTTCCTGTTCGGCAACCTTTTCAGCATTGCATACAGCCTGGCCGGAGCCTCTCTGAGTCTTCTGGTCATGACATTGTTAAGACGCCGACAGGGATTCAGTATCATGGGTATCAGTATTGCAGGCGGAGTCAGCCATAACATCGGCCAGCTCCTTGTCGCTATGCTCATTGTAGAAAATACAAGTCTCATGTATTACGCTCCTGCCCTTCTGGTCTCCGGAGTTGTTACCGGTTTTCTTATAGGAATCCTCACCTCGGAAACCATAAAAAGAATCCCATGAAAAAGCGAAGCAATTCCTTACTCATAAACCGGTAAAACACACTCTAGCATAAGTGGCTTATACAAAATCCACAAAATATGGTATATTCATTGACTTTCCTGCGACAAAGTATTAAAATATTATAAAGCGCAAAGGGGCACTTCATGTGTCTTTTTGCGCTTTTTTTCGCGGGAATCGCCCGGGAACAAATTATATAATAATAAACATACATTATGAGGAGGAAATGAAAATGAGAAAAAACAAAATGTGGAAAATGACAACTGCATCTCTCGCTGCCGCAGCTATGGTCTGCACAGCTTTGGGTGCACAAACAGTTAGCGCTGATGACACAAAAGTACTGAAAGTTGCCATGGAATGTGGATATGCTCCTTACAACTGGACTCAGTCAGATGATTCCAACGGTGCCGTTCCCATTGCTGACAGCAACGATTATGCATATGGATATGATGTTATGATTGCCAAAAAAATTGCAGACGAACTCGGTTATGAACTTCAGATCGTAAAGCTTGACTGGGATTCCCTTGTTCCTGCAGTTATGTCCGGTACTGTAGACTGTGTCATCGCAGGTCAGTCCATTACTTCTGAAAGACTTCAGATGGTAGATTTCTCTGAACCCTATTACTATGCATCCGTTGTAGGCCTTGTCAAAGGTGACGGCGATTATGCCGATGCTGCAGGATTAGCCGATCTTGAAGGCGCAACCTGCACGTCCCAGCTTGGAACCATCTGGTATGATGTCTGCCTGCCGCAGATCAAAGATGCCAACATCCAGCCTGCACAGGAATCTGCACCGGCTATGCTGGTAGCACTGGAGAGCGGCCGTACGGACCTGATTGTAACAGATATGCCTACCGCAATGGCTGCATGTGTTGCTTATCCGGATCTGAAACTCCTTGACTTCTCCGGAACAGACGATGATTTCGAAGTTTCCGAAGAAGAAATCAACATCGGTATTTCTGTACAGAAAGGCAACACAGAACTTCTGGACGGCATCAACAGCGTTCTTTCTGAAATGACTACAGATGACTACAATGCCATGATGGATGATGCAATTGCCGTACAGCCTCTTTCCGAATAAGTTTTGAAATCAACTGAAAAGTATTGTATTTATAATTACTCGAAAGGACACTATTATAAAAGATAGAAAGGAATCTGATCATCGTGATATCCGAAATGAACTTTCTGGAGAGGATCATTTATCTTCTCCAGCAATATGGAATGTCCTACCTGAAAGGCGCCGGAACCACCCTGCTTATTGCAATTGTTTCCACAGCGATCGGATGCATCATTGGTTTTCTGGTAGGAATCGTACAGACAATCCCAGTAGATAAGAAGAAAGACAGCGCAGCGAAACGTGGCCTTCTGGGTTTTGTAAAAATTCTCCTCCGGGCTTACGTGGAAGTTTTCCGCGGAACTCCCATGATTGTTCAGGCTGTATTTATCTACTATGGAATGTCTCAGGTATTCCATATTCAGCTTGGCATGTGGGAATCAGCGTTCTTAATTGTTTCCATCAACACAGGTGCCTATATGGCTGAATCCGTGCGAGGCGGTATTATTTCCGTTGATCCCGGACAGATGGAAGGTGCCAAGGCAATTGGTATGACTCACGTGCAGGCCATGTCCAACGTCATCCTTCCTCAGGCATTTCGTAATATCATGCCGCAGATTGGAAATAACCTGATCATCAATATTAAGGACACTTCTGTTCTTTCCGTCATCAGCATCGTAGACCTGTTCTTTGTACATAAAAGCGTTGCCGGTGCACTGTATACTTACTTTGAATCTGCAACGATCGTCATGCTCATTTACCTGACCATGACACTTGTCACATCCAGACTTCTCAATTTCTGGGAGAAAAAAATGGACGGTGATGACAATTATGAACTGGTGGATGTCATGGACATCGGCGACCAGCTTCGCAAGAAAGGAGGCAGGTGATCATGAGCAATGCAGAAACGATTCTTCAGGTTTCTCATCTCGGTAAGAGCTTCGGAAAACACGAAGTACTGAAAGATATTGATTTTCAGGTACGAAGAGGAGACGTGGTTTCCATTATCGGTGCGTCCGGTTCCGGCAAATCCACCATGCTCCGCTGCATCAATCTTCTGGAAACACCGGGAAGCGGCCAGATTCTTTTTCACGACAAAGACATCACTGACCCGAAAATCAATGTACCCGCTTACCGCGAAAAGGTAGGCATGGTATTCCAGAATTTTAACCTCTTCAATAATATGACGGTTCTGGAAAACTGTATGGTCGGTCAGATCAAAGTTGCCAAAAAAGACAAAGAAACCGCCCGTGCACAGGCGATGAAATTTCTTCAAAAAGTGGGAATGGAACCCTATGTAAACGCCAAACCCCGTCAGCTTTCCGGCGGTCAGAAACAGCGTGTTGCCATTGCAAGAGCTCTGGCTATGGAACCGGAAATCCTGCTTTTTGACGAACCGACCTCCGCGCTAGACCCGCAGATGGTAGGGGAAGTTCTGAATGTTATGGAAGCCCTTGCAAGAGAAGGACTCACTATGCTGGTGGTTACTCATGAAATGGCTTTTGCAAGAGATGTATCCAGCCATGTGATCTTTATGGCAGACGGTGTCATTGCGGAAGAAGGAACTCCGGATGATATTTTTGTACATCCGAAACAGCAGCAGACAAAAGAGTTTTTAAGCAGATTCAGGAATTCCTGAGCCTGATAAAGCATTTCGAATTATCTGTCGGACAGACAAAAAAAGCCTTCGGAAATGAATAATTTCCTGAATCAGAACGCGGTTATTCCGATTATCTTTTTTGGAAATTATTCTTTACCCGAAGGCATTTTTTATGTAAAAATCCCGTCAGCACATCCTATTTCATGACTGCCAGACAGTCCTATAATAGACTACACTCATCAGAAAGTTATGGCAACTTTAAAATCTCCATATTTCCCGGTTGCGTATTCAAACGCTTTTTCCCATTCCTCAATCGGGAAAGTTTTGGAAACAACTCCCTCTGTTTTCAGGTTTCCATTGCAAATATTTCTAATCACAAACGGATAGCAGTACGGACTCAGATGAGAGCCAAGGACATCCAGTTCTTTGCGGTCACCGATGATGGACCAGTCAATCGTTGCAGGCTGTCCAAATACACTGAATTCTACAAATCTTCCCAGTTTGCGCACCATGTTCAGACCCTGTTGCACGCTTGCCGGATGACCGGTTGCTTCAATGTAAATATCACATCCATATCCGTCCGTAAGTTCCAGAACCTTTGCAACGACATCTTCTTTTCCAGGATTCATCACAAGGTCTGCACCGAATTCTTTTGCTTTTTCCAGACGATTATCCAGCATATCCAGAACAATCAGCTTTGTAGGATTTTTCATTCTTGCATAGGTGATCATACCAAGTCCCAGAGTACCGGCACCAGCGATTACAACGACATCATCATTCGTAATCTGCGCACGGTCAACGGCATGTTTGGAACATCCATAAGGCTCGATCAGAAGCGCTTTCTTTAATTCCATATCTTCCGGAACTTCTGAGATCACTGCAGTCTTCGGATAGCGGACATACTCTGCCATACCGCCATTATTTCCCTTCTGAAATCCAAAGGTAGCATGCGGCTGGCACATCCAGTATCTGCCGCTCTTACAGAACTTACACTCTCCGCAGGGAACAATCTGATCTGCAGTTATCCTCTGTCCAATCTTAAAATCTTTTACATTTTCCCCAAGCTCCACAATATGTCCCAGAAACTCGTGTCCCGGAATAAAGGGTGGTTCTACCCACGACGGCTGCACTTCATCTCCCCAGAACATCGCTGCCCCGTGATAGCATTTCAGATCACCGGCACAGACACCGCATCCTTCTGTTTTGATAATAATATCATCCGGTCCGCATTCCGGTGTGGGATAATTCAGTTCCAGCCGGTAATCCCCCTTGCCATACGCCACAAGTGCCTTCATTGTTTCAGGAATGTTTCTCATTTTTAATCTCTCCTTTTCTTTTTTACTTGAATATGATCTTTCTGATCTGATAATGTTTATTATGTATTTTTATTTTGTAATTCTATTTTACATATCAATTATACTTTTCTTTTATTTATATGTCAATGATGAAAAAGATAAATTTAAAATTCAGTAATTCTTATAATTACAGTACTCCATCCAATTTCCGCGATTTATACACCTTACACATTTTTCTTGACAAACCATCGGAATCTTTGCACTGCTTCCATGCTATCCCAAAGCAATGATAATCCTACAAAAAATAGCACTGAATTCCTCAGTGCTATTCTCTGCAAAACTTTTGCTATATCAATTCCACTTTCGCTTCATTCAGAAGCCAAATAGCTTCGCTGTCTTCTCCATCCGTTCCGCAATTGGTACGCCAAACGGACAGCGTGTTTCACATGCATGACAGGCAATACACTCCGATGCCTTGTGCTCCAGAAGTTCATAATGTGATTTCACGGTAGCCGGCACTTCCGGCTGCATCACTGCGAGATCATAGAACTTATTGATCATTGCAATATCAAGGTTGGAAACACACGGCTTGCAATGACCGCAATATGTACATTCTCCGCGGTAAGAATGGAACGGCGCATTTGCAATCACCGATGCATAATCCTTCTCTTCCTCAGACGCCTCCTCATAAGCCACGGCTGCCTCTATCTGCTCCTTTGTATCATATCCGCACAAAATAGAAGCCACGGCAGGTCTTGTCAATGCATAATGAATGCACTGCACCGGCGTCAGACTTACTCCAAAGGGAGACCGCTTTTCATCAAACAGCCGCCCGCCGGCAAAGCCCTTCATAACTGTAATTCCCACATCATTCTGCTCACATACCTTATAAAGCAGCGCTCTGTCCGGATCAATTCCTTTCAGTCCTGCGTCAAATTCCTCGGCAAACATTGTATTAATATCTTCGCTGGCCGGAAGCATATCAAACGCAGGGTTAATGCTGAAAAGAATCATTTCCACATATCCGGATTGTGCTGCTTTTACCGCAACCCTGGGATTATGGGAACTCAACCCGATATGTCGGATAACACCACTATTTTTCAGTTCCATCACATATTTCAGATAATCCGAATGCTGAATCTGGTCCCATTCTTCCACGGAATCCACATAATGGATCATTCCCAGGTCTATGTAATCTGTCTGCAGCCTTTTCAGCAGATCCTCAAATGCCGGACGCACATACTCCAATTCTCTGGTTCTGTAATACTGTCCATCTTTCCATGTGGAACCAAGATGTCCCTGGATAAACCACTGTTTCCGATTTTCCTTAATTCCTTCTCCAATAATATTCCTGGACTTTGGATCCGGCATCCAGCAGTCCAGAATATTAATGCCTTTCGAAGATGCATATTTTATCAGCTCAATGCTTTCTTCCTCCGGGTGACGTTCCAGCCATTCGCCGCCAAACCCTATTTCACTTACCTGAAGTCCCGTTTTTCCTAATCTTCTCATAACCATCTGTGTTACCCCCATGACCTTTCTTTTTTACATTTCCTGCCCCCGCAAATCGTTTATCAATACGGATAGCAGGAATCATTATACGCAGCATGATCAAACAATTTTGAAACACATTATACATCAGAAAGCCCTGTACGATATTTTTTATGAAAAAGCTGTAAAGTGATGTTATTTATCAAACATCAGACTTTCTCCCAGAACTCATGGATAAAAGGAAGGGCACTTCCAAGTGCAAGCGCTTCTCTTTTTACCTGACAGGGCTGAAGAAAATCCGCATTCGTTTCAAATGTATTTCTTTCTCTTGCCAGCGTTCGAATCTGATGCATATAATCACTCATATAGGCACCCACATATCCGCCCAGAATTACTTTACAATCAAAAAGCATTCGAACATTATTCACAGCAATCGAAAGATAATACAGATAATCCCGCCACAGCTCCATGCATTCCCGATCACCCTGTTCCAGCTTTTGAAAAAAATCCTGAAGATTCCCATCACAGACATCTGAAAGAATCGAAGCATTGCAGTATGTCTCAAAACAGCCCCTTTTTCCGCAGTAACATTCCCGTCCGTTCGGAATCAGTGTCATATGTCCCACTTCTCCGCTTCGTTGTCCCTCTCCATGATAAACCTTATGATCAATCAAAATCGAGCCCCCGATATTATTGCTCAGACTGATGTAAAAAGCATCTTTCAACTCACTGTTCTGGGAAATTTCCGCATAACCTCCAGCATCCGCATCATTATACAGTCTGCACGGAAACGGAATATATTTCCCGAATTCTTCTGCTGTCATCCCTTTAAAATCCAGAATTTTTCCGTAAAAAATGGTACGATAATCCTTTGTCACCAGGCCCGGAACAGCAATTCCGACACCCAGCATCTGTTCTTCATGGATTGCTTTTTCTTCCATTGCTTCAGAAATCAGTTCTCCAAGTTTCTTTTTGTACTCATCTGTAATCGAAAACGGATAACGGATTCTTTTCTCGTAAATGATTTCTCCATTCAGATTCACAAGAAGGACGGTAATATGATTTCTCGTAATATCCAGTCCAGCCGCAATTTGAAACATCTCCGAAATAGAATAGCCTCTGGCTCTTCTCCCGCCGGTATTACCGATGGTGCCATTCTCACAGATCAGACCTTCCTCCAGAAGTTCATTGATATTCTGTGTCACTGTTGGTCTGCTGAGCTTCAGTTCATAAATCAGTGCCGGACCGGAGATACATTTTTTCTCCCGAATAGTGTTATAAATTCTGTTTCGGTTCTCTTCTTTCAGATTCTGAAAAATGCTCGTATCTTTCTTCATCCCAAATTCCTCATTTTACAAAACTGACTTACACATTATTATACCATTCTCTTACGGACGGGTCAAAAAGTATTTTATCTGTATTGTTTCTTTATCTATGTTGCTTTTTATCCATCAAGCTGTTGGCAGCTCTTCTGTCAGCTCTTTCATCAGTTCCGGTACGGTCGTCAACTGTTTCAGACGGGAAGCATTGCTTCCGCAGAAAATCAGGCCGTTTTCTGTATCTCCCTGTACTGCCGCAATCAAAGCCTGCGTAATGCAATACGGTGCTTTTGCAGGATTGCAGGCACTCAGGCAGGAAAGGCAGCGCTTTACCGGAACCTGTCCCCGCGCCACTTTTTCCAGAAATGTATTATGGACTGCACGTCCCGGCATTCCCACCGGGCTTTTGATTATCTCAATGGAGGAGGCATCTGCATCCAGATATGCCTGTTTAAATGCCAAAGATGCATCACACTCTTCTGTTACTACGAACCTGGTCGCCATCTGTACTCCATCTGCTCCCAGTTCCAGTGCATGCAGAATGTCCTGTCTGTCAAAAATGCCTCCTGCAGCCACCACCGGAATCGTACATCCGTATTTTTCTCCATATTCCTTCACAACGGCAATGATCTCCTGAATCTCGCGGTCATATTCTTCCGTAGTTATGGTATCCAGCTGATCACGGGAAAATCCCAGATGTCCTCCTGCTTTCGGTCCTTCAATGACCACCATATCAGCAGTTCTGTGATGATGTCTGTCCCAGAGTTTCAGGATAACTCTTGCAGATTTTACAGAGGAAACAATCGGAGCTATTTTCGTCTGCTCTTCGTATCCTTTTACCAGTTCCGGAAGTTCTGCGGGAAGTCCGGCTCCACTGATGATCAGATCAGCTCCTGCTTCACAGGCTGCATGAACCTGTGCCGCATATTCTTTGGTTGCAACCATGATATTTACACCGACCAGTCCGTCTTTTGCCTGCTCTTTCGCCTTTTTGATATGCTTTTTTAATGCACGCAGATTCGCTTCATGGCAGTTAGTGTAAAAATCCGGTTCCTCAAATCCAATCTGCGCTGCGGATATCACACCAACTCCACCGGATGCCGCAACAGCTCCGGCAAGCCCGGAAAGACTGACTCCAACTCCCATTCCTCCCTGAATAACAGGAATACGTGCTGTTTTATTACCAATCACCAATGACTTCATAACTTCATCTTCTCCTTGTTGTTATCGTATTGTTGTTCTTATTGTTTTTCTTGTTCTTATTGTTTTTCTTGCTCTCATTGTTTTTCTTACACTTATTGTTTTCTTACGCTTATTGTTTTTCTTCCTCTTCTTATTCCTTTAAATTTATATTATGTTTCAAATATTTTGATTATCAAAATATTTATTCTATTTTATACACCATTTTCGTTACGAAGTCAATATATTATAGAAATAATCATCACTAAATCTGGTATTTAAAACTACTTTGTTTTCTGGAAAGCTTCCTGCATATCAAAAAACAAATAACCAGCTATATCACGCATAATGATTTTCTCATATGCTCATGATATAGCTGGTCATTTATTTTTTTGATGTATAAAAACGTGTTAAAAATATCGTTCCGGCAGACGTACGTCACTATTTACAAAACAAATATATCGCATTCTGTCAAAACATAGCCCGCTATGTCTCACTCATTTGGAACAAATCTCCCACAAATTATGGCGCACATCTGTCAGAAGGCAATCGTCAAACACGCTCCTACAACTGATTGCATTCACTTTTACACAGCTTCCTTCAGGAACATGTGCTTAGCAATTCGTATCAATTCGTATCAATCCTGATACTCGGCAATCTCCTTCAGGCGCTCAATGATCGGAAGATGCTGGGTACATTTCTTTTCACAGCTTCCGCACGCAATGCATTCTTCCGCCATGCTTCTCGGGATACACCAGTGATTGTTCAGTCGATCCGCCATTTCCTTCTTCTTTCCGGTAAGGATCATCTGATTGTATGCATCCATAAATTTCGGAATCTCGATTCCTTTCGGACATCCTTTACAGTAAGAACAGCCGGTACAGAGGTTATTCAGAGCCACACCTTTTCTGTTGTATTTCTCTGCAACCACTTCCGCCGGTTCTTCTACCAGATTCTCAACCGCTTTTACTGCATCATCCACATGCTCTTTAGTCGTACAGCCGGCCAGAGTGACTGTGATTTCCCGATGAGATGCAACAAAACGCAGTGCAGCCTGTGCTACAGTAAGATCTGTTCCTTCTGTCAGATAAGAAAACGCTTCCGGGTTCTGCGGGATCAGACCGCCGCCAAGCGGATTCATAACAACAACGCCCATACCGTTTTCGTATGCTTTGCGGATACCACTCTGACGGAATTGATAATTCAGAGCATTATAGCCGATCAGCATACCCTTGAACTTACCGGTTTCCACAACCTTTTCGATATCATTTCCCTGCATATGTGAGGAAAAAACAATATTACGGATCAGACCTTCCGATTTTGCATCCTCAAAAAATCCATACAGAGCTTCCATATGTTTTTCCCAGGACTCCAGATTCAGCATACACCACATGTGATAGAAATCGATGTAGTCTGTTTTCAAACGATCAAGGGAAGTCTCCAGACGGCGTCTGAAAATGTCTTTATCCGGTTTTTCTGTTTTTAATGTATTAAAATTGGTCTTCGATGTAACGTAAACTTTTTTACGATCCACCTGGGAAAGTGCGATTCCTGTCACGATCTCACTTTTGTCATCGCAGTAAAACGGAGCCGTATCCCAGTAATTGATGCCTTTCTCCAAAGCATATAACGGAATTTCCGCACATTTTTCCAAACGTCCTGCTTTGATATCTTCTTCATCATAACGCATCGTTCCAAGCCCTACTGCTGAAACTTTCATGTCTGTATTGCCGTACTGTTTATAGTACATGGTTTTATCCTCCTTCAGTTCTGCTTCTTGTCAGGTGACTGCATATTGTACATTGTTCATGTCTCTTGGAAACAGCCTTATATAATATTATTGTAACATAGAATCAGTGAAAACAGGAGTATTATTTCCATTAAATTCCAGAAGGAAATCCTGTGATATTACTGTTCACCGGAAATATCCCGCAAGGTGATTTCATACATTTATGAATTTTCAAACATGCTTTATGACAGTCAATACACGAAATCTATAATACAGAATCAATCAATATTTTTGTATACTCCCTCTTCGGATGATTGATGATCTCATCCGGAGTTCCGGTTTCTTCCACTTTTCCCTGATGCATCACCAGTACCCGGTCGCAGAACCGCTGTACGAGTGCAAGATCGTGGCAGATAAACACAAACGAAATCTTCTTTTTTTCTTTCAGTTCTATCAGCAATTCCAGGATCTGCTTCTGCACCGTTACATCCAGAGCACTTGCCGCTTCATCGCAGATCAGAAGCAGCGGATCCACAGCCAGTGCTCTGGCGATTGCAGCCCTCTGGCACTCACCGCCGCTGACTTCATGGGGATAACGTACTGCATATTCCGGCGTAAGTCCGCAGAGTACAAGCAGCTCCGCCACTTTTTTCCCTGTTTCTTTTCTGCTGATTCCCCTATTTCTGAGACTTTCTCCGATTCCGTCTCCCAGTGTACGGCGCGGATCAAAAGACTCCGCCGGCATCTGAAATACCATCTGCATCTTCTGATAAACACTGCGCAGTTTTTTCCCGGACATGTGCGTGATATCTTCACCAAGAAGCCGGATTTTCCCCTCTGTTGGCTCCAGAAGGCGCGTGAGCAGCCTCGCTATGGTACTCTTTCCGGAACCGGATTCCCCTACGATCCCAAGGCACTCTCCCTCTCTAAGGGAAAAACTCACATCATCCACTGCAGTAAAGGATGTTTTTCCGGAAAGAAAAATCTTTTTTAAATGTTCTGCCTCCAGTAATATTTCAGTCATCGTCTTCTCCCACTTTTACACGGTTCAAATGCATCACGGAATTCATCAGATTACGTGTATACGGATTATCCGAATGATGCAGAACATAGTCCGTCGGACCATAATCCATCATTTTCCCGCTTTTCATCACCAGTATCTGATCAGCCATGGCAGATGCCAGACCGATGTTATGAGTAACCAGAATCATAGCGGTTCCGTATTCCCTGCGCATCTGCAGCAATTCCTCCATCACCCGTTTCTGCACTGTCACATCCAGAGCGCTGGTCGGTTCATCAGCCAGAAGCAGCGAAGGATTCATCAGCATGGCTGTACAGATTCCAATCCGTTGATTCATACCTCCGGACAACTCAAACGGATAACTGTTCAGGATTCTCTCCGCATCGTCCAGCCCGATTTTTTTCATCAGAAGCGCTGCACGGCGAAAAGCTTCCGCCTTAGTAAGCTTCTCATGCTCTGCAAGACACTCATAAATCTGCACTCCCACCTTCCTGATGGGACACAGAGCTGACTTACAGTCCTGAAATACCATTCCCATCTCAGGCCCCCGAAGCTTTCTTCGCTTCTTCTCCGGCATGTCTGTCACATTGTTTCCTTTATAATAAATATCTCCACTGGTCACCAGCCCGTCTCTGCCCAGAAGCCCCATAACCGCTTTCATCACGGTACTTTTGCCGCTGCCGGACTCCCCTACCACACCAAGAATCTCTCCTTTTTGCAGTTCAAAGCTCACATCCTCAACCACTGGCTTTCCGTTATAGCATACCGTAATATTTTCTGCACGCAGCAATGGTTCCATCTTTATAAATCTCCTTTTTCCCCATGGAACAGCTTCAGCCCCGTCCTGTTTTCACACAGGCCGGAGCTGTATTCGCCAAATCATGGTTATTCCACATTCAATTCTGCTGTAATTTCGTAATAATCACATGGATGAGCCGCCATACCAGTCACATTGGATTTCGTCACAATTCCCATATTCAGATGAGATACAAAGAACATGGCACTTTCATCCAGAATTGCCTGCTGCATCTGTACAGCCAGTTCTCCTCTCTTCTTCTGGTCAAACTCCTGATGAAGCTGCGCAAACAGAGTTTCTACTTTCTCAATCTTATGATGGGAGCGGTTTTTAGCAGAATTCTCCAGACATGTGCTTGCAAAAAAGTATTCCGGATCTCCGGTTGGAGCCGTAGTCAGAGAACTGACATACACATCATAAGCCCCTGTTTCCAATACACTCAGATGATCCTGTGTACAGTTTACATCCACATCGATACCGATTTCTTTCAGTGTCGCCTGCGCATATTCTGCCAGCTTCGGCTGTTCCAGACGCCCGGGATACGTCAGCCAGCGGATCGTCAGCTTCTGACCGTTTTTATCCAGATATCCGTCATCATCCGAATCTGACCATCCGGCTTCCTCAAGAAGCGCTCTGGCTCCTTCCGGATCATATTCCGGTGCTGTCACTGCTTCACCTCCATAACTGAAGCCATCGGGAAATGCCGCTTTTGCCGGAATTCCCCGTCCTTCCATCAGAACCGCGCAGAATCCTTCTTTATCAATTCCCATACACACTGCTTTACGTACCGCTTCCTCCTGCATGATCTCAGACTCATAATTAAACTGTCCGAAAAAGCACCGGCTTGTAGCACAGGAATGAATGGTATAATCCGGGTTATTTTCAAATAACGCATAACTGTCATAGGAAAGCCCGTAAGTTCCCTGTATATCGCCTGTCTGAAGAGCCGCTGCAAGAGAGCTGGCATCACTGAAGGTTTTGACGGTCACTTCGTCCACATTTCCTGTTTCACCCCAGTAATTTTCGTTCTTCACAAGATCGATCTGCGTTTCTGTGACATTCACTGCAATGTATGGACCGGTTCCGGCTACATTGGCAGTTCCTGTGGTCGTTCCTTCCACTCCGTCCACACCATAATCCATATCAATAATCGCGCCATAGGGATCGCCCAGATAATTGATAATTGCCGGACATGGCTCCGTTGTATAAATCGTAACCGTCATTCCGTCTGCATCAATATGATCGATTTTCATATCGGACGGTGCCCTGTCATGGACAGCAAGAAGATGATCCAGACATTCTTTCACTGCCTCTGCATCCATGGTACGTCCGCTGGAAAACTGCACCCCGTCCCGGAGCGTGATCTTTACCGTTGTATCATCCACAAATTCATAGTCTGTTGCCAGCCACGGTTCAATCTCCATATTGTCATTATATCGAAAAAGAGTTTCCCCTACTCCATAGCGCAGGGTACTCCATCCGGAGTAATTATTATGCGGATTCAGCCCTTCATCTCCCATTTCCACACCATAACCGGTGGTTCCGTAAACAAAGGATTTCTCACCCTCTGCCAGAACCGCAGACGCTGTCATGGAAACAGTCATCACACACGCAAGACATGCTGCAAGAATTTTCTTTTTCATCGTTTGTTTTCTCCCTTTCTTTTATTCGCTGTTTTATTGTTTCTCTGCTTTGGGTCCATGTAATCACGAATGGTATCACCAAGCAGGTTAAAAATCATAACGGTAATAAAAATTGCACCTCCGGGGGCAAGGACCATCCATGGCGCTGTCTGAAGCATCACACGTCCATCACTGATCATACTTCCCCATTCCGCCATCGGCGGCCTGACTCCCAGTCCCAGAAATGAAAGTCCGGCAAGTTCCATAATCATGGTACCGATATCCAGTACCGACGTAACCAGAATCGGTCCCGCAATATTGGGAAGGATATGTCTGAGCAGGAGTTTCAAAGTGCTGCTTCCGGCAAGCCTGGCTGCCATCAGATAATCCGATTCTTTCTGTGCAAGTGTCAGACTTCTGGCAAGCCGTGCAAATTTCGGCCAGCTGATCACGCCCAGCGCAATCATTGCATTCTGTACGCCTCCGCCCAGAACTCCGGCAACCGCCAGTGCAAATACCAGACCGGGAAAAGCCAGAAAAATATCCGAAATACGCATCAGAAGCGAATCCACTTTTCCGCCAAACCATCCGCAGATCATCCCCACAGCAGTTCCCGCCACAGTAATAATGGCAACCAGAAGAAGGGCTGCATAAATACTGGCAGTACTTCCGATGATCACCCGCGAGAGCATATCACGCCCATAGCGGTCTGTCCCCAGCGGATGAGAAATACCGGGAGGCTGCTGTGCTTCCAGCAGATTCTGCGCATAGGGATCATAGGGACAAAGACGTTCAGCAAACGCGGCAATCATCAGAAGCAGCACCGCCAGCGCAAGAAAAAACAGTAATTTCCCCCTGATATGGTTCTTTCTGACTTTCTGCCTGCGAATCGTCACTTTTTTCTCTTCACTCATGCGCTTTCACCTCTCAGCCGTACACGGGGATCCAGATAATGATAAATCATATCTGTCACCAGATTCACCAGTACATAAATGATCGCCATCCATGCAACATATGCCTGGATCACAGGATAGTCCCGCATATTTATGGCATCTACCGCCATCTTTCCAACGCCGTCCCACATAAAAATATTTTCTACAATGGCAGTTCCACCCAGCAGATTTCCAATAGAAAGCGCAAGAAGTGTAATAATCGTCAGCATGGATGACTTCATTACACTTTTCCAGATAATCACACTTCCCCTGACTCCTCTTGCCCTGGCTCCGGTCACATAATCCTTGTCCAGTTCTTCCAGAACCGTTGCCCTGATCTGCCTGGTATATTTGGAAACCATAGAAACCGCCAAGGTCAGTGTCGGAAGAATCAGGCTCTTTGCCATATCATCGGTCGTGACCACAGGAAGCAGATTCCAGCGAACTGACAAAAAATACATCAGTACAAGCGCGGCAAAAAAATTCGGCATGGAATTTCCGATAAAGCTGAAAAACCGGATCAGATAATCTATCCATTTGTTCTGTCTCACGGCTGACAGAATCCCAAGCGGCAGCGCAATCAGTACCGTCAGGAGAATAGACGAAACCGTGAGCAGCAGCGTAGCCGGAAGTTTTGAAATAAAAATGTCAAAAACATCTCTGTGGGATACGTAACTTTCTCCCATATCTCCTGTCAGCATACCACCAAGCCATTTCATATACTGCACCAGGAATGGCTGATCCAGTCCGTATTCTGCTTTTGTTTCATCAATAATCTCCTGCGAAACAGCCGCTCCGGCGTTTTCATACATATAGGTCACTGCATCTCCGCCTGCCAGTCTCATCATGGCAAAAGACAGAAAGGTAATCCCAAGCAAAACCGGAATCAGCTGCAGCAATCTTTTGAACAAATATTTCCCCATAATTATCCTCTGTATTTCTTTCCCCATGCACCCGTCATTTCCTGTTACGGTTTGCTCTGCTCACAGGAACGATTTCTTTTTCATACACATGGAGTGCTATCTCCTCTAATTGTTTATATTTTAACAGTAAAGAAAAAGCACCACAACCCCTCTATGGGGTTATCGTGCCATTCCATTTTGGCATGGATATCCATTCCATTTTTCACAATTATAAAAGAGCGCATTCTGAATCAGTTTTCAAAATCACAAACAAGAAATATCTGCCTATTTGTTTTCCCCATCTTGCAATCTTTCCTTCAGAAATGCAAGAAATATTTCTGCCCAGTTGGACAATTCCTCATTCTGCCTCTTCACACAGCCGAACAATACCTGATTTTCGTTACCGGGCAGCAGAACATCCTTTGTATATTTTCTCCAGGGTTTCCCGGAAAGATATCCTCCGCTGATGTTTACCAGATCACTTACTTGAAGAATTCTTTCCATAATATAATCACTGTTGGTCGTGATCACCGTTTCCGCATCTGCAGCAGATTTTTTGTCCTGATCCAGAATATCCCAGTAATTATCCGGAGAAAATTCGTCAGGGAAGCGCTGGATCAGTTTCATTCCGTCAAAAACTTCCCGGCCTCCTTCTTCTCTGCGGCAGGAATGTCCGGCTCCCGGATACAGCATAATATCTGTTGTTTTCAGAATTTCGAATTCCAGATAATTTCTGCCAAGAAAATACTGAAAAGCTGCAAGCTGGTTTTTCATTATATAGACAAACCCCATAGCATCCATCCGCTCCCTGACACGATCCACGATTTCCCGGCAGCTTGCAGAATAAATCTGATAATGGATGTCTTCTTTCTGATGCATCTGATAAAATTTCACAAACATATCCGCAAACCAGGAACTGGGATTACAGGAAACAGAAAGCACTTCGGTTTCTTTTTGTTCCTGAAAGGATTCGATCTTCTCCAGATTTTCAAGCACTGTCTTCGCATACTGATAGACATGTTCGCCTTCTCTGGTCAGACGGATTCCTCTGGTATACCGCTCAAACAAGCGGATTCCCAGAGAATCCTCCATGGATTTGATTACTTTACTCACACTGGACTGTGTCGTATACAATGCTTCCGCAGCTTTGCTGAAGGATTCCGTCCTGGCACATTCCTCAAAATATTTCAGTTGTTTTATATCAATCATTTGTTCTACTGCCTCATGTATCTGCTTTTTTCATCACCATTCGCTGCGCTGTATCTTTGTTAACCACCGCTTTGCTTACCGTATCCCGTCTTCCGCCTCCATTGCATCACGCAGTTTCAGCATGGCAGAAAGCTGAGGTATCGTCAATTCTACAGGGATCCGAATATGAAGCGACACATACAGATCTCCCCGTCCGCCCATCTTCTTCGGCCGGATCAGTCCCTGATTCACCAGTCTGAGTTTCTTTTCCGGTGTGGTTCCTGCAGGAATCTCAAAAAGAACTTCTCCATCGAGAACAGGAATTTTGACAGTTCCGCCAAGTACCAGTGTATGATAATCCACTGTGCAGTCCATATACAGGTGATACCCCTGCCGGATAATTCCCGGCTTGTCACGCAGCAGCACAACGATTACAAACAGTTTATTGGGATTTCTTATTTTCTGTTCCTCAAGGAATTCACTGCCGCTGCACAGAATATCCTCCAGAATGAAAAACTGATGATCATAGGAGCCTTCCGGAATCTTTACCTGAAGTTTCCAGTTTTTTTCTGTATATTTCAGCCTGGATGTCTGATCCTGATTCGGAATCTGTTCTGTGTAGTAGGCATCTTTGACCACCGTCTGCAAAGTTTCCTCCAGTTCCAGCCATACGGCAATTCTTACAGACTGAGGAGGCGGTCCTTCTTCCTCGGAAGGTTTGCGGCCCTGCGCACATGCCCCGCAGTGTCCCTCTTTCGCCTGACTTCCCTCTTCGTCTTCATGTACGGACGAATGCTGCGCATAATAACTCTTCCGATAAGTTTCATGTCCGTAATAATGATACATTTTTCTTTTTTCCGGATCTGACAATACTGCATAAGCTTCCTGTATTTCCTGAAAACGCTCCTTATCTTCCTCTGCTCCAGAAGAAGAATCCGGATGATATTTCTTTGCAAGTTTTCGGTAGGCAGCTTTGATCTCAGCCTGCGAAGCATCTCTTCCCACGCCCAGTATATCATAATAACTCTTCATGCAATTCCTCCTTTTCCCTGATGAATTACACCAATGCACATCAGATGCAGCCGTTCCAGTCTGTTGTTTCCCCTGCGGGTATTTGCTTTACCTATACAATACCACAAAATCCATAGTTTTTTAATAGGATTTTTACTTTTTACAGCAGAGAATTTGTTGATTTCATTTATGGAAGAGAATTGACAAAACATCAAAATATGTTACTATTAATGAAGAAAAATAAACGTACAGGGAACTGCAAAAGGGAAGTAAGTGAAATGCTTACACGGTCACGCCGCTGTATGGGAAGAGCCGCAGTCTGCAATGCCACTGGAATCATCCGGGAAGGCTGACTGCAGCATGGATGCCCGAGTCAGAAAACCTGCCCTGTATACAGAATTTACACAGGTTACGAACGATGGCCTTGTGTGAGAACAGATTGGCTTATGATATCTTTCTTCTGAATCATATTCACAAATTCCGTATCTGTTCTTTTAGCAGCCTGTCGGGATCCAGAACCCTGCAGGCATTTTTTTTGCCATCAGAAGGGAGTTTCTATGAATAAACGTCAAAAACAACTGCTGATTGTTCTGTGCATCCTGTCCCTCTCTTTCGGAATCGTCCGGACAGCTAACGCCATGCACATTATGGAAGGTTATCTTCCGGCAGGATACTGCATCGCATGGGGCACATTATGCATCCCGTTTCTTTTTGCAGGATTTCTTTCCATCAAAAAAACATTGGATGAACACCGGAATCTGATCACTCTGCTTGCTATGTCCGGTGCCTTCATCTTTGTGATTTCCTCACTGAAGATTCCTTCTGTGACAGGAAGCTGCTCACATATGACAGGAACCGGGCTTGGTGCGATTCTTTTCGGACCTTCCGCTGTTTCCATCCTTGGGCTGATCGTATTGCTGTTCCAGGCAATCCTTTTGGCTCACGGCGGACTGACCACCATCGGTGCCAACACGTTTTCCATGGCTATTGCAGGTCCTTTTGTCTCCTACGGCATTTATCTTCTCTGCAAAAAAGCGCGGCTCAACCGGAAAGTAACGGTCTTTCTTGCTGCAGCCATCGGGGATCTTTTCACCTATTGCATCACCGCTTTCCAGCTGGCTCTTGCACACAACACAGATACTACCTTTGGTGCTGCCCTGGGCAAATTTATGCTTGTTTTTGCACCTACCCAGATTCCTCTTGCAGTGATCGAAGGAATCATTACCATGGTAATTGTTATGGGACTGGAATCCTATGCCAGACCGGAGCTTCGGGCTGTCGGATATTTTAAGGAGAATCAATAATATGAAAAGAACTGTTTTCATTGCTGTCATTGCTGTTTTTCTGATTGCACTTGTTCCTTTATTTGTATTAAAAGATGCCGATTTCGGCGGTTCGGACGATGCCGGCAGCACGGTTGTAGAAGAAGTCGATTCTTCCTATGAACCATGGGCTGCCCCTGTTCTGGAAAAGCTTCTGGGAAGAGAACTTCCGGGGGAAGTGGAAAGTCTCTTCTTCTGCATCCAGACGGGAATCGGTGTTGGAATCATTGCCTTTTTCATGGGGCGCTTTGTAGAACGGAAGAAATGGATGAAAAATGATAATCCGAATGGGAGCGAATCATGATCACAATCGATAAACTCTGCTACCGTTCCGGTCTCCGGTATGAAAATGCCGGAGAAAAATTTGCTTTCTCCATAGCCACACTCTGTATCTGTGTTGCCAGCCGTTCTATTGCAGTAGCCTGTATCGTACTGCCGGTTATGGGAATTCTTACCGTCTGGAAGGGAAGCGTTCCCTTTTCCAGATACCTTCACTATATGACCGTACCTCTGGCATTTATGCTGCTCAGTACAGCCGCTGTCATGTTCCATATCCGGCAAAGCCCCATGGATCTGTTTGCAGTTCCTCTTGGCAGCTGGTATTTCACCACAAATATGCATTCCCTGCTTTATGGCATTCAGCTGATTCTTACAGCTCTGGCTTCCGTTTCCTGTCTGTACTTTCTTTCTTTTACCACACCAATGCCTGACATTCTGGAAGTCTTAAGGAAACTCCACTGTCCGAAACTTCTGATTGAACTGATGCTTCTGATCTACCGTTTCATCTTTGTTCTGCTTGACACAGCTTCTGCACTCACTACTTCACAGAACTGCCGTCTCGGAAACAGGGACTACAAAACATCCATCCGGTCTTTCGGAATGCTGGGTTCTGCACTGATGATCCGGGCAGTACAGCGCTCCAATAAATTGTATGATGCCATGGAAGCCAGATGTTATGACGGAACGATCCGTGTTCTGTCAGAAAGCCGTCCGCCCAGAAAAAAAATCGTTGCGGCAATTATCTTATTTGACACGGCTTTGTTTTTATTTGCCCTATGGAGGAAATTTTTTATATGAACACACACGACGACGTTATCCTGAAAGCAGAAAATCTGTATTTTTCCTATGATGACGATGCATCCCATTCTCTCAACGGACTTTCCCTGGAGATCCGCCGCAAAAAGAAAATTGCTTTTATGGGTGCCAACGGAAGCGGAAAATCCACTTTTT
This sequence comes from Blautia sp. HCP3S3_G3, assembly GCF_052063365.1. NCBI lineage: Bacteria > Bacillati > Bacillota > Clostridia > Lachnospirales > Lachnospiraceae > Blautia > Blautia sp. HCP3S3_G3. The sequence goes on from NZ_JBQHXR010000026.1 coordinate 20,485, forward strand.
TCCTCTGCTGCACCGGTATCTGCCGCCCGCAGTCAGGAAAACTTTATTACAAAGGAAAAGAATACTCCTATTCCAAAAAAGATCTTCTGGAATTGCGAAGTAAAATCGGAATCGTTTTTCAGGATCCTGACAATCAGCTTTTTTCTGCCAGTGTTTATCAGGAGATTTCTTTCGGTATCCTGAACCTCGGCGTGCCACAGGAACAGGCCCGACAGGAAGTGGAAGAAGTCATCGATACGCTGGAGATCACACCCTTCCGGCACAAGCCTACTCATGCCTTAAGCGGCGGTCAGAAAAAACAGGTTTCCATTGCGGATATCCTGGTGATGCATCCGGATATCATTATTCTGGACGAGCCTTCTGCTGCACTGGATCCCAGACATACCACCATGGTAAATCAGATTGTCAATCGGATGACTGAACAGGGAATTACTGTGATGATGGCCACCCATGATGTCAATTACGCTTATGAATGGGCTGACGAAGTGGTACTGTTTCACGAGGGAAAAGTTCTGATACACGGAACACCGGAGCAGGTATTTTCCAACCGCGCCGCACTGAAACAGACGAATCTGGAGCCGCCGGTGGTTCTGGAGCTTTTCGAAAGTCTCTGCCAGAAACAGATTCTGAAAACCTCACTTCCGCTCCCCAGAAATTTAAAAACACTGGAAAAATATATTTCCGATATTCATCTAAACCCATGTTACGGAGGAAAAAATACCATGTCAACAAACGCCAAAAAGGCCATTCTGGCAGTCAGTTTCGGGACAAGCCATGAGGATACAAGAAAGGTAACCATTGATGCCATTGAACAGGATATTCAGGCTGCATTTCCGGATTATGCACTCTACCGTGCATGGACCAGTAAAATGATCATCCGCAAACTGAAAAGCCGGGATAATATTCATGTGAATACTGTCAAAGAAGCCATGGAACAGATGCGCGCAGACGGAATCACCGACATTCTGATCCAGCCTACCCACGTGATCAATGGTATCGAAAATGATCTGATGAAAGAAGATGCTCTCGCCTATCGCGATGATTTCCATTCCATTTCATTTGGGGATCCTCTGCTTACTACAGAACAGGACAGTCTTGACGTAATCCGTGCAGTTGCAGAAGAATTTTCAGATCTGAAGTCAGACGAAGCACTGGTTCTTATGGGACACGGAACCACGCATTATGCCAACGCGATTTATGCAGCACTGGATTATACCTTTAAAGACAAAGGATATCCCAATATTTTTCTTGGAACCGTAGAGGCCTATCCTTCTATGGAAACTCTGATGAAAATGGTTCGAAACTATCAGCCAAAGAAAGTGATTCTTGCTCCTTTCATGATCGTGGCAGGAGACCACGCAAAGAATGATATGGCTGGAGATGATCCACAGTCCTGGTACAGCCAGTTCAAAGCAGCCGGTTTTTCCACAGAAACAGTCATCAAGGGTCTTGGCGAATATCCGGGAATCCGCAAAATATTTGTAGATCATCTCAGAGCAATTCAATGATTGGAAAGAATCCTGCTCTGCAGGATTCTTTCCAGGGGTGGATCGCTTTAGAGCGTGTTTGAAAATTCATTCCACTCCGCCGCAGTGCGATCCTGCCCGGAGGGCTTTTTTTGTTCCCAGGGAAATCCGATGTATTAAAGTGTGTTTAAAAATTGCTTTCTGACAGATATACGTCACAATTTCCAGCAAAGCAGGGCTTGCAGATGGCGGTAATAAATTTTCAACCACACTCCAGACTACAGAAAAACCTCCTGCTTACGCATGAGGTTTTTCTGCACAGATCCGAAACATGGGCGTCGGATTGTAAAACTCGTCTTTCTCCAGATAAATTCTCGAACTGATTCCAAGATCGATATCAAATTTTTCTATTTTCATTTTGCCCAGGGTTTCCAGATCCCAGGCCGGACGGCTGTAGGAACTGATTGGAAGCTGTCTCTTAATTTCCTCACATTCCCGCATCATCTCATCCCCGACCGTATGATGAGCATGGGTCTCAGGAAGACCGGTGGTATCTGCAAAATCACTGAGTCCATAATTTGCATCAAAATTCAGGAGGATTCCACCCTTTTTCAATACCCGGAACCATTCCCGGTAAGCCTGCGCAGCATCCGGCAGTGTCCACGTCAGATTTCTGGAAATCACCACATCAAATGTTTCCTCTGGAAATGCCAGATGCTCGGCGTCCATCTCACGAAATTCACAGGATATCCCCTCCTCCATGGCAAGTTTTCTGGAGTTTTCCACCATTTCCGGAGTCAGGTCTGTTCCTGTAACCTCATATCCCTGTTTTGCCAGAAGAATCGTAAAAAATCCGGTTCCGCATCCCACGTCAAGAATCTTCAGAGGGCCTTCCTGGCTTCTGGAATGCACTTTACAAAGCTGCCCCTGGATTTCCTCAAGCCACCGTTTTGCCATGGCACTGTGAAGCTCCTGACGGCGCTGAGAAAGAAAGCTCTCACTGCGTTTTCCCCAGTATTTCACGATTCTTTCTTTCCGCTCGTCCCGTTCCCGGACAATCCTTCCATAAGCAACCATCGGACCATCTTCCAGCACCTGAAGGGAACCGGTCTGATAAAGAATCACGCCATCATATTCTGCCGTACTGATTTCCAGCACATTCCCCTCATAATCACGTACTTCTCCAAGAAGTTCCCCCCTGCGGACAATATCACCGGCCTTTTTATACGGATACCAAAGACCTCCCTGAGACGCATCCTGATAACGCACATCTGCCACATCCAGTGGATAATACGTGCGGTAGTCTTTCATTCCCTGATAAATTCCCAGGTGACAGAGAATATTGCGTACATCACGTCTGGTAGAACGCGACTCCTCACTGTTCCAGTCTCCCATTCCGCCCCGTTCGATCAGAATACTGGGAATCCCCACAGAGGCAGCATAATTATAGGCACCCCCGGATTCCACATTGGATTTTACCATGTAGGGAACATCTACCTGTTCCGCCATCTGCCGGGACATCGCTGTCACCTCCGGTGATGCTTTTCCCGCATAATATACATAAGGAGTCAGCTCCTCATAATCATCTCCGCTGTGCAGATCAATACAGTAATCTGCCGAAGGATACAATTCCTGAACCATCGCATACGCCAGACGTTCCATCTCTGTTCCATCTGCTCTGCCCGGAAATACACGGTTCAGATTCTTATGGTCACTTTTTCCCATACTTCCGGTTCTTGCCTCAAAAGCAGGGCGGTTCACCACTTTGACCAGAATGACCGTTCCTGTTACCTTTTCTGTTTTCAATTTCTGAGACAGTTCGATTGCAGACTGAATTCCCACATATTCCCCGGCATGAACACCTGCCATGATCAGGGCGGTTTTTCCCGGTTTCTTTCCATGAAGAATCGTTGCCGGCAGCTGGAATTCTCCATTTCCGAGTTTCAGAAAACCGCTGACCCGCTCTCCGGGAGTCGCTTCCATCCCGCACAGACGGAAAATACCATTCGTTTTTCTGCCTTTCAATAAAAATACAGGTGTGGAAGAGTTATTCACAATTTCTTCCTCTGTCCAGACTTCTTTCCACACATTTCTGTCACAATCCACCTCATTAAAACCGGCCTCACTCATGGCTTTCAGATCCCACTCCGGCCTTTTCAGACGGCTTAACGGGACCTGTCGGGCAATTTCCTCCATTTTCTCATTATCCGTGCCGCCATAATAATCTTCAAACTGCTCGTCTGCCACTTTCCGGCGGTCTGCCTCATAAGCCTCTCTCTTCTGTTCATCAAACAGATGTCCATACCAGTCCGCATCAAAATTCAATAAAATTCCATCTTTTTTCAGTACACGGTACCATTTCTGATAGGCCCTGGCCGGATCCGGCAGATTCCAGGTAACATTACGCGTCACAACCGCGTCAAAATGTTCCGCATCCAGCTTCAGATTCTGTGCATCGCCCACCATCCAGCAAATGCTTTCTGCCAGTTCTCCTGCATTCTGACGGGCTTCTTTCAGCATTTCTTCGGTATAGTCCACAGCAGTCACCTGATATCCTGCTTCTGCAAGCAGAATGGCAAAAAATCCTGGGCCGGTTCCAACATCCAGTATCCTGATATCTGCCGGCTCTTTTCCCGGGAAATTTTCCGTAAGAAGTGCAAGGAGCTTCGTTTTCCACATGGAACGTCTGGCATCCCCCATTTCCTGCTGATTATATTCTGAATAACCAGACGCACGTCTGGTCCAGTACTCATGGATTTCTTCTTTTAAATTCATTTCGTCTTCTCCGTTCAGTCAAAATCATTCAGGCTGTTCCCTGCCTGATATGCTCCTGTTTCACAGCCAATTATAAAAACCTTCCCCTCTTCATACAAGCCCCCCGGGGGGATAAAATCACGAAAGGATTCTGTTTTTGCAGGATTCACCTCCTGCTGCGGATTGCTTCATCCATGTATTTCCTTTCCGCTGCAGTACAATTCCTGAGGACTTTTTAATATCATGCAAATCACTTTCCTATGATACTAAAAAGGAGCCACCCGCTATGGATAGCTCCTGAAAATTTTATCATATGACTCTTATTATACAAGACGTCTTACAGAAAGAATGGTTCTGTAGGTAGCATCATTGCTGATCTTAATTCCGTCTACGGAATTGGATGCATGAACAATCTGTCCGTTACCCATGTAAATAGCAACATGTCCGCCATAACAGATCAGGTCACCAGGCTGTGCATCTGCATAAGAAACTTCATAACCGGCATTCTGCTGCTCATAAGAAGTTCTCGGCAGGCTTACCCCAAAGTTTGCATATACACTCTGTACAAAACCGGAACAGTCAGCACCGTTGGTAAGGCTTGTGCCGCCCCATACATATGGATTACCAACAAACTGTGTCGCATAATCTACTACAGAAGAACCAGATCCGGATCCGCTGCTGGTGTAGGAAGATGCATCTACAGTATTCGCAGTGTCAATTACGTTACCATATTCGTCGGTATCATAGCTCTCGGAACTGCTGGATCCGTTGTCTGAGGAATCAGAGCTTCCAGACTCGGAAGAAATCGTATTTCCCAGAAGATAATTGGCATCACGTACATCTCCGTCAATATCATATACCGTAATTCCATTTGCTGCTGCATATGCAAGATCTACAGGATCGCCGTCTTCATCATAAAATGTTTCAGCTTCATAATCACTCTGTGCTTCTGTCTCATCGGACTCTGCCGCAGCTGCAGCCGCTGCTTCTGCCTCAGCCTGTGCTCTTGCAGCTTCCTCAGCAGCAATTCTCTCTGCCTCGGCTTCTGCTCTCTCGACTTCCAGACGTTCAATCTCTGCCTGATATTCTACGATCAGATTGGAATACTCTGTAGCCATCTGCTGTGCGTAAGCAATTTCATCTGCGCAATTTGCAGATTCTGCCTGTTTCTGATCAATCATGTTCTGCAGGTTTACAGATTCTGCTTCGTATTCCTGCTTCATAGCTTCCAGTTCTGCCTTCTCCTGTGTATATCTGTCACTGAGCTGCTGAACCTGCTCAATGGTATTCGCATATTTCTCAAGGCTTTCTCTGTCGTAATCATACATCTTCTGTGTATATTCAGCCTTGGTCAGAAGATCTGACAGGTTGTCTGCGTTCATCATCATCTGGAACCATGCATCACTGCCGCCTTTTTCGTAAAGGTACTGGATACGCTGTTTCATAGCCTCGTACTGTTTATCACGTGCCTTCTCAGCTTTGGCCAGATCCTCCTTGGTCTGAGCAATGTCTGCTTCTTTATTGGAAATGTCACCTTCCAGAGTCTGAATGGAAACCATCACGTTTACAAGGTTCGCATCCAGAGTCGCAATCTCACTCTCAAGCTGTGATTTCGCATAATATAAATTATCAATCTGAGCATAAGTAGCATCAAGCTGTGCGCTGGCATCCTGGAGCTGTGAGTAGGTCCATGCCTGATCTTCCATGATCTCCTCTTCTCCTCTGGCCGCACTGACGCTTACAATCTGTGCTGCGCTCATCATAAATGCTAATGTCAAACATACAACTCTTTTTTTCATGTTTATCACCCTCATAATTTCGTGTTTATTATGTAACATTTTCGAAATATTCTTTTCAAGTTCTTTTACATATTAACACATGATTACAAAGAATGCAAGCATAAATCTTTAAAAGTTTAATATTTTGTAACATTTATGTTATTCTTCGTTTTTATATCCGTTTTTCAAGTATATAACACCGGCTTATACCAACAGATCTGTTAAATATTTGAGCGTATTAAAAATTGCTTTCCAACTAATGCACGTCACAATTCGATACAACGCAGCTTTCAAACGCGCTCTGAATTATCCATAATAACAAAGAGGATTGCCAATATTCCTGACAATCCTCTTATGTATTAATTTCCACTGAACAGATCACGAAGAATCTGGTCTGCTGTCATATTGGTATATCCATTCGGATCTGCCAGTGTACTTCTGTTCCACCGGAAGTAATTACCGTTACGAATATAATTACCGCTGGATGGATGATAATCATATTTGGTATATCCCGAGAATTTAGACATATACTGTTTGGCAAGTGTGATCGCCTGACTGGAGTAATTACCGCTCGGAGTCGGTGTACCGGAAATCTGGCATCCTGCCTGCGGAGTAGAATGAACAATTACAACACTCTTATCCGAACACTGTCCAAGAACAATCCAGGTATGTCCGCTGTTATATCCCACATCACCCGGCTGAAGTTTCCATCCGCTGCTGGATAACGTAGACTGTGTCAGTGTGGTTCCCCATCCAAGCGATTTATAATAAGAACCTACTTCACCTGATACAACCGTATATCCGCTTCCGACACCGGACTTCGTCTGCATAACCTGATATGCAGACCATCCTACAAAACCGGAACAGTCAAGTCCCTTCGCCCTGTTTGCAGTACTCAGATCACGATAATTGTTGAAATCATAACTGCTGGTCTGGCTGTTATACCACTCCTGCCAGGTCGGGCTCACACCCTTCCTTGTGGAATCATTCCAGCCGCCGCCCCATACATACAGGGCACGTCCTACCGGCTGAAGAGCACCTAAAAGATAATTCTTGATGGTTCTTGCAGAGGACGGCTGTGTGATGTTTCCACCGGTATTGGTGTTTACAATCATGATTCCATCACTTCCGAAGGTATATTCCTTTCCATCAATTGTTTTATCACCTGTTGCCATCTTGCCATCTGTTCCGAAATAACGTTTATTGCCCTTGCTGTCCGTCAGCCAGCCCGTTGCCATGACTCCGCTGCCTGAAAAGAAGTAATAAGTCGCACCGCTTAACGTCTTAAATCCTGTTGCCATCACGCAGGTGGAAGAATCAAAATAACGTTTATTTCCCTTGCTGTCTTTCAGCCAGCCGGTCGCCGCAGCTCCGGAACCGCTGTAGAAATAATATTTCTTGCCGCTTAAGGTCAGCCAGCCGGTCTTCACAACTCCGGCAGAATCAAAATAGTACTTCTTGCCTCTTAAAGTCATCCAACCGGTCTTCGCTGCACCGGTGCTTGTATTGAAATAATACTTCTTCTTACTTATCGTTGCCCAGCCAGTAGTCATAGCGCCGGTCGATTTATTAAAATAGCGTTTCTGTTTTTTGCTGTCTTTCAGCCAGCCGGTCGCTGCTACGCCGGACTTGCTGTATAAATAATATTTCTTTCCGCTCAGAGTCAGCCAGCCGGTTTTCATAACTCCGGTTGTTTTATCAAAATAACGTCTCTGTCCCTTACTGTTCGCCAGCCAGCCGGTCACCATAACGCCTGCCTTGCTGGTGAAATAATACTTTCTTCCCTTACTGTCTGTCAGCCAGCCTTTCTGCTGAACACCGGTTTTGGTATTAAAATAATATTTCTTTCCCTTTAAGGTCAGCCAGCCTTTTTGTTTAGTCCCGTCTGACCTGATGTAGTATGTTTTTCCGTTAATCGTTTGGAATCCGGTCTTGGTTGCCGCCTGTACATTCTTAGAGGAAACAGCGGTGGCAGCTCCTGCCACACAAAGAACCATCAGCAGCAGTATCCCCCAGTTTCTAAGCTTCTTACCTACGTTCCGCATACATACCTTCCTTTTCATTTTTGGTTTCATGAGTACAGCAGCCAGTTTCTCCCAACAGAAACGGCTGCCGGCAATTACAATTTAAAGTTATTTTTTACAATCCTGTTACAACTTTATGACCACATTATATATCAATTGCTATTCTCCGTCAACAGTAAAGTCTTATTTCTGCAATAAAAAAAGGATGATTATGCAAACAGCATCTTCATCCTTTCAAAATTCTATTTATTTTTTTGTAACATTTTACCAATGAATTACAACAGATGTTTTCTCAGTTCTGCTCCGTCAAGGGCGCTTAAATATGCCGGAGCCACGTCAAATACAGTCTTGCATCCCTTCTGGCCTTCCTGACTCATCTTATAGGCAGCTCTTGCATAAGCTACGATCACAGAAGAAGTGAACTCCGGATTGGAATCCAGCTTCAGACTGTACTCGATCACATGACTGTTCTCATCGTTCCAGCCAGTCTTACCGGTACGAATGACAAAACCGCCGTGAGGAATTCCGCTGTGATCACGTTTCAGCTCTTCTTCTGAGATAAAGTGAACCGTTGTATCATATTCATCAAAATAGTTCGGCATGGTTTTGATCTCCTGCTCGATACGTGCCAGATCTGCGCCTTCCTCCGCAACCACAAAACACTCTCTGGTATGTTTCTCACGGGTTGTCAGCTCCGGATTCTCTCCTCTTCTCACAGACTCAAGAGCGGATTCCACAGGAATGGTGTACTGTTTGCCGTCTTTTACGCCTTCAATACGGCGGATAGCATCCGAATGTCCCTGGCTGACACCTTTGCCCCAGAATGTGTAATCTTTGCCGTTGGTCAGAATGGCATTTGCATACATACGGTTGAGGGAGAACATTCCCGGATCCCAGCCGACAGAAATAATTCCCACATGACCGCTTTCAGAAGCTGCCTTATCCACATTTGCAAAGTGCTGCGGAATTTTGGCATGGGTATCAAAGCTGTCCACAACGTTAAACCACTGTGCAAATTTCGGGGTCTGTACCGGAAGATCTGTTGCGCTTCCTCCGCACATAATCATAACATCAATCTGATCTTTCATGTTTTCTGCTTCATCAACATGGCAGACCTTTGCAGTTTCTGTAAGAATTTTCACCGTTTCCGGTGCACGGCGGGTAAAAACAGCAACCAGTTCCAGATCCGGATTATGCTTGATTGCACACTCGATTCCACGTCCAAGATTGCCGTATCCCATAATACCAATACGAATACTCATTATCATTTCCTCCTGTTTCTTCTGTCTGATATAACCTTTCTGTATCTGCCGCTTTGCCGTTATGCAGTCTTAAACAAATACAGCCTTTATTATCTTATTATTTTCGGAGAAAAATGTCAATTCTTCCTAATAAAAAATGCCCTATATTCTTTCTTTTTTAGCATTCTTCTTATAAACTCTAGACAGAATTCATAATTAATTCTGCACACTATACAAACATTAATCGGTTATATGCTCCTTATTGTCCGCATATAACCGATTTTATTGTACAATTATTTATATTTGCTCGTTTACAGTTATATTTTTACAGACAATCAGATACAAAAAAATCCTCCGCCCGGACAGCAAAGATTGCATGCCATATTCGCCAGGCACAGCTTCATGCAGAAATCACCGCCCTGTGACGGCATACCGCCAAAAGGACTCTGCATTTCCTGATACCAGGTTCCGCCGCCCTCCATTCTCTGAAGAAGCATCCGATACTGGGAATTGTTCGGTTCCAGGCGTACTGCTTCCCTGATATCATTCAGTGCTTTTACATTATTTCCAATCCCCATATTTGCCATTGCAGAAAGATAATACCACTGTCCGTTTCGCTGACCCAGCGAGGAAAGTACATTCAGCGCTTCCTGATAATAACCGCTCTGCACATAGTTGGCTGCGGCCTGCCTGCGCATCGCTTCTTCATCCTGATAAGTACTGCTGTTCTGTGCACCGCCGAAGCCGCCATAGTTTCCTGCTCCTGTACCGAATTCCCGCTCCTTCATAATCTGATCATAGGCCTGCTGGATTTCTTTAAATTTCTCCTCAGCCTGTGCTTTATTGGGATTGTTGATATTGGCATCCGGGTGGTATTTTCTGCTCAGCCGCCTGTATGCTTTTTTGATTTCTTCATCAGTGGCATCTCTGGATACCCCCAGTATGCTATATGGATCTAACATGATTTTTCTCCTGTTCTTCCCTGCGTTTCACGGACACCGCCTGAAAACGGCTCCATACGCCGGAGTATAAAATGTTACGCAGAATATCTGCATATCTTATAATAGGAAGCTTCTCAAATTCCCGACATGCCTCTGACAGCATCATGAGCAAAAGCTGACGCACATGTTCCTCAAACCCTTCCATTATATATTCTTCTGAAAATGGATTGTAATTTCCAGTTTCTGCATCTTTTTCCACGTCATCATAGGCATCCAGCAGGTAGATAAATTTTCCAAGATAAAATCCCATTCTGCGAAGAACCGGCTCCCAGTTATCCTTTCTGTACACAAAGATTTCTTCCATAATCCTGCCAAAACATCCGGACATCCGGTCGATATCTTTTTCACCGGCTTTTTCCCATTCAGAAAGCTGTTTCAGAAGAGACAGGATTTTCTGTGACTTTTCAAAATAAGCAGTTTCCGCCTTTTTATCACCTTTTTCCAGGAATTTTGCATAGATCAACCTGAGAATCTTTTTTTCATCCGCCCAGTCATCCATACATTTATAATAGGTAAGAAGCAGATTCATATCAGCCGCATACTCAGTAATCTCGTTCTTTCTTACCACCTGTTTCATTACCGGATGAACAATACATCTTGTTGTTCCCTTTTTCACAGGCGGCTCATACAGTCCACTGAGGAGCAAAATCACAAAAGTCATATCGTAATTCAGACTGATCTGCCCTGCAATCCCATATTTTTCACGGAGTTCCCGACACAAGCCGCAGTAATAGGAACGGTAAAGATCAAAGTCTTTTACCTTCATCTCCGGCTTATTTACCACTACGTAACCGAACATATTCCCTCCACTCAGATACGATTTCCTGTCCTCAGCTGTTTTTTACAAACTTTGTGTGACATTTCGGGCAGTCAATTTCAATTTTTCCCTTGCCTCTTGGTACACGGATCTTCTGACCGCATCCCGGACATGTGTAGATGTGGTGTGTTTTTCTCTGCTGCATCATATTTTTTTCACGCTGAAATCGTCTGCGCAGTTTTTCTGTCATCTGCAGATATTTCTGATTCTCCTGATAGCGTTTTGACAGATCCTTTGACAAAATTCTGTAATATGTGTAAATAATCGCCAAAAGTCCAAGTGTGTCCAGCAGCGAACCGATCAGGCTCCCGCTTCCTGCAAAAATCGCCAGAATGATCGATACGAATGCCACACCCATAGTAAATCTGGACAATTGGTCTACTCCATTACGTCCCTGCATGAATCTGATAAACTTTTCTCTCATGAAATTCCTTCTTTCTCTTTCAATACTGTTTCTGTTCGCTACAGTATAGAGCATGTTTGAAAATTGCTTTCCCGAAAACTGAGGCGTGCAGATGGCAGGAATGAATTTTCAAACACGCGCTCTTGCTGCAAGAAGAATTTTTATTCTTTCACCAGTACTTTCTGTACTTCTGCGATATACATGGTATGATAGTCTTTTTCCGGATACCATTTCGTGTCATTTTCTGTCGCAATAAAACATTCCGGCTTAATCGTATCATGATACATCTTTTTGCATACCATGATCATATCAGCCTCTGCAATTCCCTCTGTTCCATCTACGGAATATGGGGTCAGACCAGCTTCTTTGATCTTGTCAATTCCCTTTCCGGAAACAGTACCGCAATAATTTAATGCCTTTCTGTACTCAGATCCAAGTACAGAAAGGGTAAACAACTCTTCCTGATCTACAAATTCCTTGGTATATCTCTGCGGACGAATGTATACGGTTACCGCATTTTTGCCCCACATAACACCCATGGCACCCCAGCTTGCCGTCATGGTATTACATTTCTCCTCTGTACCTGCTGTGATCAGAAGCCATTCCTTCCCGATCTTGGTAAACGGATTAAAACTCAGTTCTTCTACTTTTACTTCACGAAAACTCATCATGATTCCTCTCTTTCTTACACTTGTTTATTTTTCTGTTTTACTGACTTACAATATAGAAACACCGTATGAGCCGGTTATCTCAGTTTCAAATCAACGATTCTCTTCACTTTCCTGTAGATTCCGATTTTCCGGTTCTTTCATCGTTCACTGCATACCTGAAAAATATAAAACTTCAAATAATAGGATTCTTCATTCGCCCAGAGAATCGGGTGATCCGGTGCCTGTGTTCTGTATTCCACCTGACGGAGACGCTTATGCACATTTCGTGCAGCCTGTCCGATGGTCTGGGTAAACAATTCATATGTCATAAAATGCGAACAGGAACAGGTAGCCAGAAATCCTCCGTCTTTCACGAGTTTCATCGCTCTGAGATTAATCTCGCGGTATCCTTTTACCGCATTTTTTACAGAACTTCTGGATTTCGTAAAGGCAGGAGGATCCAGAATTACCACATCAAACTTCTCTCCCCTCTCCTCCAGCTCCGGAAGAAGTTCAAATACATCCTCGCAGATAAATTTTACTCTGTCATCCATACCATTCAGCTTTGCATTTGCAGTCGCCTGATCCACAGCCAGCTGAGAAGCATCCACACCAAGTACACTTTCTGCTCCGGCAATCCCCGCATTCAGCGCAAAAGAACCGGTATGGGTAAAGCAGTCCAATACTTTCGCATTTCTGCACAGTTTCTGAATCGCAAGGCGGTTATATTTCTGATCCAGGAAAAATCCGGTTTTCTGACCATCTTTTACATCCACCTGATATTTCACGCCATTCTCTATAATCTCCACAAGTGTAGGAAATTCCGGACCAATAAAACCTTTCTGCAGTTCCATGCCCTCCTGGCGTCGAACCTTCGCGTCACTTCGTTCATAAACCCCACGGACCTGGATTCCATCTTCCAAAAGAACTTTTTTCAGAAGATCTACGATCATTTCTTTCCAGCGGTCAATTCCAAGAGCCAGAGACTGCACTACAAGCACATCGGAAAATTTATCAACGACAAGTCCGGGAAGAAAATCGGCTTCTCCGAAAATCACCCTGCAGCTGCTGGTATCTACTACTTTCTTTCTGTACTCCCATGCGTCGCGCACACGTTTTTCAAAGAAATCACTATCGATTTCCTGATGTTCTTCTCTCGTAAGCAGACGCACGGTAATTCTGGAATTGGTATTGATATATCCTCTTCCCAGCGGATATCCGTCAAAATCCCTGATCAGAACAATATCACCGTTCACAAAACTTCCCATAATGCTTGCAATTTCATTATCAAAAATCCACATTCCGCCGGATTTCAGAAGTCGTCCTTCTCCTTTTTTCAGTGTCACCACTGCCAAACTCATGTTTATCCCTCCAGGTCTTTACAATATTACTACATTTTATCACAGAATACATACGATTTCCAGTGCTTACCGTTTCCGTCGCATCTAAATCACAAAAAATTCACAGGAAAGTTACCTGCCCATAGTTTTTTATACTACAGGAAAAATAGTTTTTATACTACAGGAAAATGCATAGAGCATCCTATAACGCAAAAAAGGACTATGCACCACACATAGTCCTTTTTTGCAAATTTTATTCGTAAACTTCTTCTACCGCTTCTTCTGAGGTTTCTTCAGGCATTTCTCCTTCGGTCTCCACTACCTCATCATATGATTTTACGCTCTCTCCATAAAGGCTCTCAAAGAAAATCATCGTATCATCATAAAGCGTCTGTTTATCTTCTGCTGAAACACTGGCAAGAATATCTTCTGCACCCGATTCATCAACAGTCAGGCCAAAGATCTGCATCATCTTATTATTCAGCTGATTCAGCTGTGGTGTAATATAAAGATCTGCATCAGAAGGTACATAAGATGCTCCATTATCTAAAAGAATCTGCAGGTATTCTTTCAGAACTCTTTCTGTCAGTTTGGAACCTGTTTCATCCTCAAGTGCTACAATAGCAACTGCTCCGTCCATTGCTTCCTGAAGAGCTTCTGCATCGCCTTCGTATTCACCCTTACAGAATTTCTCTGCCCGGTCATAAAGAGTTCTGGAATCTGCATCAAGAGAATCAGGAGTCAGAGTCTCTTCACCACTCTCTGCAGTCATTTCATCGCCGGAAGATTCTGCAACTTCTAATGTATCTGTTCCCTCATCAACAGGAATCTCTTCACTCTCTCCATCCGTATCAGCGACTTCTTCTCCGCCATCGACAGATTCTTCTGTGTAATCCCAGTCATCTTCTGCTATTTCACCGGCACCGTCATCTGTTTCTTCTGTATAATCCCACTCTTCTTCTGCAGATGCACTCTGAGTTTCTTCTGCAAGAGAAGGATCTTCTGTAGAACCGGCAATGACATCATCACCAAGGATGCTTTCATCCAGATCTTCTACAATGCTGTCTCCATCACTGGCATCATCACCGCTGTCTTCCACAAACTCATCGCCATCATCTGTCACAGGTTCTCCGGAAACATTCTCTTCAACTGTTTCCAGGGTTTCTTTCATCTCTTCATAATCGTAATCCTGCTGTGCGATCTGCTCCAGAAGTTCTACGATCCGGTCAAGCTGTTCACTGCTTAAACTGGTGTTATTCTGTTCTGCAATGTTCACAACAATATTATAAATTTCATTGGCATCCTGCACATTGCCGGAAAGCACCTGCATCTTGGCTTCGTTGATCACACTTGTTGCATCGTCCTGTCCGACATCCTGTGCAACTTCACCGGTTACAACCATTTCCTGGGTAGCAAGATCTTTCTTAGTTTCATCCAGTTTCTCTCCGCTGGCTGTCTCATATGCCATCAGAATACCTGTCAGTGCTCCTGTACCGGATACTTCAAACGGGCAGGCAGCAACTACTTCACAGTTGGTAACACCGGACGTGGAAAGTGTGGTTGCGATCATATTGCAGGTTACCCAGTTAAGGTTCGCTGTACGAACTTTAATACCGCCGGACTGGGTCGGTTTTACATAAGCACAGCTGACAGTTCTGGTTCCGATCTGTTCAAGCGGAACATAGGCACTTAAATGATCACGTTCATCCTGATTGGTGATTGTAAGAACCTGCACCTGGCTGCTGTCAACCTTAAAATATCTCATCATGGTGTTCTTCTGATCATCTGTCAGGTCTGCACCGAGGGTTACTACTTTTACTGCATCTGCCATAGCTGGAACCGCATTGGATGCGATCAGGCAGATACTGCACACGATAGCACTGATGATTCCTCTTTTTTTCATAATCTTCATCCTCCATTCATTTTTCTTTTCCTGATTATCCGGCAGAGATGAGTTTCTGCCGTTATGATCAAATAGCCTCTGTTCTGCTCTGTTGAAATTCCTAACTTATTGAAATTCCTAATTTATTGGAGTTTCTTATTTGTTGGAATCTCTGCTCTGCTGTAGTTTCTTCTCTGTTGGAATTTCTGCTCTGCAGGAATTTCCGCTCTGCTGGAATTTCCGCTCTGCTGGAATTTCCGCTCTGCTGGAATTTCCGCTCTGCTGGATATTCTTCCTGTATACAGTGCGAACAGTGCCCGGATATGTGCTTATTATAACATACTTTTCCGCACATTTGTAATTTTCACTTAAATTTGCTGTATTTTTTTGTATTCATTCATGAATTTCCAGAGGCTGTCCATCCGGATCAAAAAAGAAGGTCATCTTTTTCTCTGTAAACTCGTCCAGACGCACCGGCTCTGTCTCAATTCCCAGTGCATTCAATTCTCTGACCGTATCATCCACACTTTCCACACGAAATGCCAGATGACGCAGTCCCAGCGCTTCCGGATAGCTTGGACGTTTCGGACGATCTTTAATGATAAATAATTCGATTTCACATCCGTCCAGCTGCAGATCGATCTTGTAATCCCTCCGTTCTTCCCGAAAGTTCTCCCTGATCACTTCAAATCCCAGCAGATCCACATAAAAATGTCTGGATGCTTCATAGTTGCTTCCAATGATTGCAATATGATGTACCTGCTTCAAGTTCATACGCGCTTCCCCTCCCTGTCTTTTCGTTTCTCTTCAAATTTCGAAACCATTGTGGTTTTTCAGTATACAGGTCTTCTCCCACAAAGTCAATTAAGAGAATCTAAATTGTTTCTGAATAAAATCGGGTATTTTCTCATATGAACAAACCGCTTTCATTTATTAATTAAAGGGGGCTTTTGTGAACTAAAGAAGGCTTTAGGTAATCACAGCGAGTTTTAATGAATTACAGTAGATCTTAGCTTTGCAGAAATCCGTGGGGATTTTTTGCGTTTTTGTGCTATGGATTTCTCCGGAACTTCCGTT
>NZ_JBQHXR010000027.1:0-35017 GCF_052063365.1 Blautia sp. HCP3S3_G3
CCTTAGATATCTCTATTATACAGTAAGTAAACCATTTAGGCATGTATTTACTACAAAATCTATGAACTTTTCAAGGTACTATGGCAGGGCTTTTGACCCCAACATCATAATGATAACAGTATTTTTATAGAAAATCCAGAGCGATTACAATAAGATACGGATGAAATGATTTTATAAAAGGAGAGAAAAATGAAACGATATTTATTGCCCGAACAGGGGAACTTTTACAAAGCAAACCTGCATTGTCATACGAATTTATCAGATGGAGCACTGTCGCCGGAAGAGGTGAAGAAGCTTTATAAAGAAAAAGGATATTCTGTGGTTGCCTATACGGATCATGATATTCTGATCCCTCATCCGGAACTTGCGGATGAAAAATTTCTTCCGCTCAATGCGTTTGAGATGGAAATCAATGAACCGGCGGAAAAAGATTTTTCTCAGATTAAATGCTGCCATTTATGCTTTATTGCGCTGGAACCGGATAATGTGGTGCAGCCCTGCTGGCATCGGACCAAATACCGTTTCGGCAATGCTGATCAATATAAGCACCTGGTAAAATTTGACGAGACAGAATCGGATTATGAACGGGAATATACAGCCGATGGAATCAATGATCTCATTCGCCGCTGCCGGAAAAAAGGCTTTTTTGTTACATACAATCATCCCACATGGTCACAGGAAAACTATCGTGAATATAGTTCCTATATCGGTATGAATGCAATGGAAATCTGTAATTTTGGCTGTATGACAGAAGGATATGAGGATTATAACCCGAGGGTATATGATGATATGCTCCGGGCAGGAAAGAGAATATACTGCATTGCCGCGGATGACAACCATAATCGAGGGGAATATGGTACAAGGAAGTTTGATTCTTTTGGCGGATTTACCATGATTAAGGCGGACAGACTGGATTACCGCACGATCACAGGCGCTCTGGAAGCTGGTAATTTTTATGCTTCACAGGGGCCTGAGATTCATGCGCTGTGGATGAAAAATGGAAAACTGTATATAGAGTGCGGACCGGCAGAGAAAATTCAATTTACTTCCGGAATCAGGCGAAATTCCGTTGTCTGGGCGGAACCGGGAGAGTCTGTCACAGAAGCTGTATTTGATGTAAAACCGGAGGACGTATATATCCGTGTTACCGTGACAGACCATGCCGGGCGCCATGCGGATACCCGTGCTTATTTTACGGATGAACTGTTTTCTGCCGATTAGTGCTTTGCCCCAGCATTGCGGAGACTTTCCGGACAGTGAAGAGGTAGCTGCTGATCAATACCACGTCTGCACCTGCCCAGGCAAGTACTTCTGCAAGAAATACACCAGTCTCACCGATGTAACGGGAAAGAATGAGCGCGGCACTGGTACGCATAATCAGTTCAGCAATTCCGGAAACCATGGGCAGGAATGTATTTCCCATTCCCTGCAGAGAAGAGCGGAACACATACAGAGCATACAGGATCGGAAGGCATACGCACATGATGGTCAGATAGCGGTAAGCTACATCGATGGTCTGTGCCATTTCCTGTTCTGTTCCGGATACAAATCCGCTGAGAATCCATCTTCCTGACAGAAGCATGACTGTGGAAATCACCAGGGAAGTGAGGACCGCTGCCAGAAGAGCGGAGCGTACACCGCGGTGGATGCGATCCATTTTTTTGGCTCCAAGATTTTGTCCTACATAAGTAGTCATGGCAAAACCGAAGGAAGAAGTGGCAATTTCCAGAACTCCGTGAAGCTTGCTTCCTGCAGTAAAACCGGCAATAAATAACAGGCTGAACCGGTTGACGACAGATTGTACGATCATTCCGCCTGCGGCAATGAGCAGATTCTGCAAAGCCATGGGTGCGCTGGTGGAAAGCATGGAACTTACCAGCTGTTTTTGGAGATGCAGATGCTCTTTCTGCAGGAAAAGCAGATCGATCTTTCGTATGTAATAGAAGCAGTAGAGACAGGAGCAGAACTGAGCAATCAGGGTGGCTGCTGCTGCACCTGCGATACCGAAATCCAGTACAATTACGAACAAAAGATCCAGTATTACATTGATAACGGAGGCTGTGATCATAGCCCGCAGAGGCGTCTGACCGTCTCCCAGAGCCCTGAGAATAGATGCCTGCAGGTTGTAGGCGGCGATAACAGGAATGCCGATAAAGCAGATCCTCAGATAGAGGAGTGCATAAGGAATTACCTCTTCCGGTGTCCGCAGAAGATGCAGGATCGGAAGCAGCAGGAGCTGTCCGAGAAGCAGAAGAATCAATGCGCTGACGGAAGATAATATCACAGAATTGCCGACTGCTGTTTTCAGACGGCGCTCATCTCTGGCGCCAAAAGTCTGTGCGATCAGAATGGAAAATCCCTGTGTAAGCCCCTGAAGAATTCCAAGAATAATAAAGTTTGGCCATGTGGATGCCCCAAGACCTGCAAGGGCGCTTACCCCCAGTGATTTGCCAACTACCATACTGTCTGCGACGGAATATAGCTGCTGAAAAACATTTCCGATCATCAGTGGTAATGCAAAAGTGACAATCAGCGAAACCGGTCTGCCGGTGGTCATATCTTTTAATCTGGCTGTCATGAGAACTGTTCACCTCTTACTGAAATGTTATTATGATGAACCGGCAGCGTCTGCAAATATAAAGGGAATCCATGGCCGCCGGATCATTCTTTGCCTATATATTAGCATTATCTGTGATTACAGAAAATGCACAGTTTCCAGAAAAAATATCACAATATCACATAAAAAAGAATCCTGTTTTGCAGGATTCTTCACTTCGGGGCGGATTGCTTCAGTAATGAGTTTTATCATGAACTGTTCTGATTCAGCTGTTTACGGTATTCCGAAGGCGTGCATCCCTGAAATTCCCTGAACCGGCGGATAAAGTAACTGAAATTCTCATAGCCCACTTCCAAACCTACTTCCATGACCGGCATGTCTGTTGTCTGAAGAAGCAGACATGCTTTCTCAATGCGGAACCGGTTCAGGTACTGTACAAAGCTGATGTATAATGTCGAGGAAAAATAATTGGAAAAATATTTCGGAGTCATATGCATGATACCGGCTGCCTGTTCCAGAGAGATATTTTCCTTATAATGTTCCGCTACATAATTGATCACTTCCTTCAGACGAAGGGCGGTCTGGGAGTGCTGACGGGACATATGGCCTGCTTCTGTAAGGAAAAGATGATTCTGTTCGAGGACTGCGATCAGCCGGTACAGTTCTGCTTTGGTGAGGAGCTGGTAAGCAGCAGGCTGCTCTGTATTATGCTCTTTCAGCCGGTAAAGAATCCGGGAAATTTCCGTATATCCTGCGGTATCCGGAGATATTTTCAGGGGAAACCATCGTTCTTTGCAAAGCGGGTTCAGAATCGCTGTCTGCGTATAATCCTGTTCCTGGAAATTCAGCATAGACAGGGAAAATACGAAGGAATAATAGGAGTTTTTCTCGTCAGTACCACAGATCTGATGAAGCTGTTCCGGATTAAAAAAGAAAATATCACCGGTGTTTCCATCCTCGGAAACGCCGTCTGCATATATCCGGAAAGGTCCTTTTTCCACAAATAAAATCTCCATATTCTGGTGCCAGTGAAAAGGTACCAGAATCTTTACGGAGCTTCCGGTATGGGAATGATAATACTGGAATGGAAACAGAAGGGAGCCGTGTATTTTTTTCTCTTCATAATCGTTTTTCATGGGAGATTCCTCCTATTTTCTGCTGTAAGTTGTATGCTGAAAGAGATGATATGGTTCAGTCTTTCAGATCGTCTGTCGGAATAACAAAATACGATGTAAGGGAGCTTTTACTGCTGTTACATCGTATTTTCTCACGTTCACTTTTCTATTTATTTATAACATTTTCTTTTTTTTATGTCAAATTTTCTTTTTTTATGTCAAACTTTTTGATGTACCGGTTATCTGGGCCATCTCTCCCTGCGCTCCATGAGCGGCGCAAACGGAGTATGAGGTTCTGCCTGATACCAGTAGGCTACGGTAGCTACATCGTCCTGGCGCTCAAATAGTCCGCCGTGGTAAACTCCGATCTGCTGGATCGTGACTCTCAGGTCTTCCTCAAAAAGAATGGGATCTGCGATATGCCAGCGGTAAAAACTGCGCTCCGGCATTTTATCATCGTTATGATAATCATTGTGGACCAGAGTATCACGATTGGAATAATAAGGGTATCCCATAAATGGCGTACAGTAGGTATTTTCCACGGTCCTTCCGTTTTCCTGAGCCGCGAAGCTCCATGCTCCGCCGAAGTAATCTTCGGTTCCGGTTCCGCAGATGGTAGGATATTCCTGATCGCCGTCGATGTAAAATTTCACTTCGCCTTCTCCGTACCAGTAACGTTCGAGCGTGGTCAGTGCCATATATGTTCCAACATACTGCCCGCGCCCTTTGACATTGTCAAGAATGACATAATCCTGACCTTTTTCCGTGAGTCGCTGGCGTTTCCACTGGGCGTGGAAGTAACCGGTATTTTCCGGAAGAGTGTCGGTAAGACAGTAATCTACCTGGTAAAAGAATGCTTCCAGGTCTTCGTCGCACTGATTTTCAATAGTGATGCGTGCTTTTTTGTAAAAAGGCATCGGGAAATAACAGTTAAAGCCTCTGGTGGGGTTTACAGCAATCGGCAGGGAATTGACGCAGTAGGATGCGCCGAATCCACAGCAGAAAAAGTCACCCAGAGGGCTTTCTACGGAAGGAGTCTCCTCATTGTCCCAGTACATGCGCAGCACCAGGTCTCTGAGCAGATAGCGGTTGCGGTCACTGGTGTGATCTGTGACCGTGATCCAGATGTGCTGGATCGTTCCGGGACCGGTAATCTCAGCAAGGGTCACGGTTTCGCCGGCAGCAATCCTGGGAACGCAGGGGGAACCTTTTCTGGATGGTCCCAGAGGGCTTGCCGCCATGCCGCCTTTTCCTTTTTCGCCATTTTGGTTTTCCCAGTTGATACTTCTGCTTTTGCCTTTTTTTAATTGAGAAATCTGACTTAAATCGAACATAGTGTACTCCTTTTTCCTGATGGGTTATGTCTATTATTTGGGTGTGTTTTATTTTAATTACCAATATTAGTTACTTTAATTGCCGATTTGGGTCGCCTGCATCAGCAATCACTTTTGTTTAGTAGGAAACTTCGCTTACTGTACGATAAAACATTCCGTGATAAGATTATCTGTACCTATTTTAACATTGTCTGTTTCTATGGAAAATACACAGTTTCCAGAAAAAGTATCACGAAATATAGCTGGATAAAAACGGGTGTCATCCATTGGCTGCTTAACTGGAAATCGATGGATCATATTAGATATTATCAAGCATCTGATGAACGGCTGCAGGAGAAAGATGTAAAGAATCTGCGATTTCTTCATTGCTTTTTCCCTTGAGTTTTAACATCAGAACTTTATTAAGACTGTTAATGTTATCTGCGCGTTTCTTTTCATTGTCTGCGCGTTTTCTTTCATCATCCGCGCATCGCTTTTCATCATCTGCCCGCTGCTTTTCTGCTAATACTTTATCCTCTGCATCCCTGCACTCCTTTTCGTATCCATCCTGAAAGCTGATTTCTTTTTCATTTCTGATGTGTAGATCTTCGTCATATTCCTGTAAGATCATATTTGTCACCTCCGCTTTGTTTCCGAGCAGGATATCGGTCAGAATTTATAATAACAATTCCGGTTCGATCCGCTTAATATGCGATTCCAGAGTTGTGCGGTCAACAAGTGCCGGGACGACACCCTGTCTGGAAATACAGAATCCGGCCGCATAATTAGCGATGCGGATGGACTTTTCCAGTGAATATCCGTCCGTCAGACAGGAAGCAAGGCAGGAAATAAAGGCATCTGCGCCTCCGGTGGTGTCTATCGGGGTAAAGTCAGCCGCAGGAAAATATCTGGCAGTGTCGTTGGTTTTCAAATAACATCCGCGAGAGCCGAGGGTAATGATAACGTTTGGAATACCCTGACAAAAAAAGTATTCTGCCTGATCCTCAATAGTACCGTATTCCGGAGGACTGAGCAGTGAGGCTTCATAACGGTTGGGGATAAAAAAGTCAATGTAGGAACAAAGCTCACCTGGCATAGCTTTAATGACGGTTGGTTTTAAAAAGGTCTTAGCTCCATATTTTCTGGCGGTTTTTGCTGCCTCGAGAGTTGTTTCGTTTGTCAGTTCGGTGGAGATGAGACAGCATCCGGAATTTTTGAATAAATGCTGGCGCTGCCGGATGCATTCGGGGGTCAGATTACTGTTGGCTCCTGCGAGAACGCTGATCGCACTTTCACCGCTTTCCTCAATATAAATATATGCTTTTCCGGTAGGGAAATTCGGATTTCGCTGGATGCCCTGCGTGATTACATGTTCTTTTTCCAATTGGTCAAATATCAGATTGGAGTCAATGTCATTGCCGATCTCTCCGATCAGGGAAACTTCCCGTCCGAGTTTGGCTGCGCCTACAGCCTGGTTGGCGCCCTTTCCGCCAAGGGAAAAAGTGGAATTCAGGATTCTTGTGGCTTTCCCGGTCTGCGGCAGAGAATCTACATTAAAAGTCAGGTCTGTGTTGATGCTTCCTACTACAACAATTTTTTTGGAACGAAGGAAAAATGGTACGTAGAGGCTGTCTTCGGTATCCAGGGAGCAGTCTCCGGAAAAAGAAACTCCTGCATCTGTATCCGCTGTTTTTTCACATTTCTGTATGATTGCTTTTCCGATATGATAGCCGAACTCTTTGTACGGGATACTGATGCTGGAAATATGCGGATAGGAAATAGCCTCCCTGACTTCGTCCTTCAGGCTGACAACAGACAGATCGGAAGGGATGGAGTAATGAAGCCGGTCCATATCCTCATAAAGAGTCAGAGAAGAGGAAAAGTGTGAACTTACTACTCCGGAGAATTTGTGTCCCAGCAGTTCGGTGAGATAATCCGGGTTCCCGATGGAAATTTCCATAGAGTTATGGTATGGAATGTGGTTGTCAAACAGACATTTTCGGAATCCTTCCAGAACCATCATGGAACGCTGGCTGTCAGGTTTTATCAGACAGGCGATTTTTGCATGTTTATAGTCAATCAGTTCCTGAGTGAGCAGGTATCCCATTTCCTCGTAATTGATTTTGAAAGAATGGGGATTGTCTTTCTCCATGATATGGATGAAAGGGATATTCTGATCAGTCAGGTAATGCTCCAGCTGGTGACTTTTGGCATTGACGGGTTCCCAGATCACACCGTCCACACGTTTCTGAGAGAGGGCGTTAATGTGTTTCAGCTCCAGATCCGGACGGTTCCGGCTGTCAAACAGGAGAAGGCTGTAATTACATTCCGCCGCAGCTTCTGCAATACCTGAAAGCATGGAATTGGTGCGGGGCATATTGGAAAGCACAACTCCCAGTATGAACGTCTTGGCGGTGGAAAGGTTTTTTACCATGCCATAGGGAGTGTAATTATATTCTTTTACAATTTCCAGAACTTTGTTGCGGGTTTCTGCTGCAATGTTCTGGTCTTTATTATTTACGATCTTTGAGACAGTGGAAATGGAAACACCTGCCAAAGCGGCGATTTCTTTGATTGTCATTGGTGACCTCCTTCTATGAAGGGATTTTTTATTTGCTGATGAATACTGAAATTTATATTTCCAGCATTCTGTTTCTTTATTATGTGGTATAAGAAATGAATTGTCAATCCATAGATTGATAGATGTGTCTAAAAAAATAGTTGAAGAAAAAGTTTTATTAAACATAAATGATAAAAATATTGATAAAGTCGAACTTGTGTCATATAATACGAGTACAGAAAAATGTGAAATTCATATGAGAATAAAATAGAAAAAGAGGAGAATAAACTATGAAGAAAATCCTTATCATCGGAAGTCTGAACATGGATATGGTAATAGGAATGAAACATATGCCCGTAGTAGGAGAGACTGTGCTTGGGGAGAATCCGTCGTATATTCCGGGAGGAAAGGGCGCCAATCAGGCGTATACAGCCGGAAGTCTGGGCGGAAATGCGGCTATGCTGGGATGTCTGGGAAAGGACAGCCATGGTCGGGCACTGCTGGAAAATATGAAAAAAAGCGGAATCGACTGCTTCGGAATTTCTATGCTGGAAGAGTATCCCACCGGCATGGCGGTGATTTATGTGAACGAGGAAGGCAATAATTCCATCGTTGTCATTGCGGGCGCTAACAAAGCCTGTGATGTAGAATATCTGAAATCGCATGATGAAATGATCCGTGAGAGTGATTATGTGATCTTTCAGATGGAAATCCCCTGCGAGGCTGTGTTTTACGGAATTGAAAGAGCCAAAGAACTGGGAAAAACAGTAATTCTGAATCCAGCCCCGGCTCCGGAGAATCTTCCGGATGAAATTCTTGAAAAGGTGGATTACCTTACACCGAACGAAACAGAAATTGTAAAACTCACCGGGAAAACAGAGGAGACTCTGGAAAGTATTCAGGCAGGTGCCAAAGAACTGCTTGGAAAAGGTGTGAAAAATATTCTGGTAACACTGGGAAGTCAGGGAGCAATGCTGGTAAATGAAGAAGGCGTACACCAGTATCCCACACGGAAAGTAGATGCTGTGGATACCACTGCAGCAGGTGACTGCTTTAATGCGGCATTTGTGGTAGGTCTGTCGGAGGGAATGAGCAATGCACAGGCCATCCGGTTTGCAAACACGGCTTCTTCCATTGCGGTCACGCGAAAGGGAGCGCAGAGTTCCATACCGACCCGGGAAGAAGTGGATGAAGTCATTCGTATGGAGACAAGATGAATCCGTGTGCAGGCAGAAAAAATGAGATCATGTGCATGGAGACAAGATGAATCCGTGTACAGGCAGAAAAAATGAGATCATGCGCATGGAGACAAGATGAATCCGTGTGCAGGCAGAAAAAATGAGATCATGCGTATGGAGAATAGATGAAGTCATGCGCAGGCAGGAATAAAAAGGATGTAATTACGCATAAGGAGGAACGATACAGGAATGAAGCAGGAATACATTGAGAATATATATGCCGGCTGGCTGGCGAAAATTATCGGAATCCGTCTTGGTGCGCCCATTGAAGGCTGGACCTATGAAAAGATCAGAAATACCTACGGTGACCTGCGGGATTATCCGGTGGATTATCATGAATTTGCGGCGGATGATGACAGCAACGGACCTCTGTTTTTTCTGAGAGCATTGGAAGAGGGACGGCATGGATTTGATCTTGAAGCCCAGGATGTGGCTGAGGCTCTTTTGAATTATGCTCCCTTTGAACATGGATTTTTCTGGTGGGGAGGTTACGGGATTTCCACAGAACATACCGCATATCTGAATCTTCGAAACGGAATTCCGGCACCGATGAGCGGAAGTATTGAGCAGAACGGTCATGCAACGGCAGAACAGATCGGCGGCCAGATTTTTATTGATACATGGGGGCTGGTAACTCCGGGAAATCCGGATCTGGCTGCAAAATATGCGGAAAAAGCCGCGAGCGTTACACATGGCGGCAACGGAATTTATGGAGGCATTTTTGTGGCAGTATGCATCAGCTATGCATTTGAAGAAAAAGACATCCGGAAAATTATCGAAAAAGGTCTTTCCTATATTCCGAAGGACTGTGAATATGCCCGTGTGGTAAGGGCAGTTATGGCATTTTATGATGAGCATCCAGAGAATTGGAGAGACTGTTTCCGGTATATCTATGAGAATTTCGGCTATGATAAATATCCGGGCAACTGCCATATTATTCCGAACATAGCTGTGATGATTCTGGGACTTCTTTATGGAGAAGGGGACTTCTCGGATACTTTGAATATTACGAACATGTGCGGCTGGGATACAGACTGCAACGTGGGAAATGTAGCGACAATCATGGGTGTGCGCAATGGGCTTGCCGGTATTGATTATGATAAGTGGAGAAAACCGATCAATGATTTTCTGGCATGTTCCAGTGTAGTGGGATCCATGAATATTATGGATATTCCTTACGGAGCCGCTTACATTGCGAAACTGGCGTATGCAGTGGCCGGTGAGGAAATGCCGGAGCCGTGGAAAACCATTACGGAAGAGAGAATTGACAGCTGTCACTTTGAATATCCGGGTTCCACTCATGCCATCCGTGTCCGTACAGAAAGCTTCGGCAATGCCCGGACAGGCTATGAAACAGCAGTGATGAATACAGACGAATCGGCTGCTTCCGGGCAGCGTTCCCTGAAAGTTCTGGCGAAAATGGTGACAGGCGGGGATGCTGTTTTTGCGTACCGCAAAACGTATTATCAGCCGGAAGATTTCCACGACAGCCGTTATGATCCGTGTTTTTCCCCGCTGATCTATCCGGGTCAGACTCTGCATGCAAGTGTCTGCATACCAGAGTACAGCCAGGACGCGCTGATCAGCCTTTATGTCCGTGACGCGCATACCGGAAAGGTTTATGAAAGTGAAAAAACTGCTGTGAAAAAGGGAGAATGGAATACAATTTCTTTCGAAATCCCTTCGCTGGAGGGGGCACTTCTGGACGAAATGGGCGTCTGCTCACGTATCATGGGAACCCATACAGAAGTTTTTGATTATGTGGTACTTCTGGATGATCTGTATGCAGACGGAAATCCGGACTATACTCTGGACTTTTCTGCAGAAACCGCAGAAGTATGGCCGGGGCTTCACCGGGAAATCAGCCAGATGACCAAACTGAAAGGGCTGATGTATCTTGAGGATGGACAGCTTCATCTCTCCTGCTCCGATTTTGCGGAAGCCTATACGGGAAGACATGACTGGAAGGATTATGGGGCAGAGTTTACATTTACCCCTCTTACAGGAGAAAACCATATGGTAAATGTACGCGTGCAGGGAGCCATTCGTTCTTATGCTTTTGGACTTCTTCCGGATGGAAAAGCCGCACTGCTGAAGAACGATAACGGATACCGTGTCCTTACGGAAAAACCATTCGACTGGAAATCCGGTGAGGAGTATACGGTGAAAATCACGGTAAAAGGAAATGTCCTGAAAGCAGAGATCGGAGATTGTGTCCTGGAAGCCTGTGATGAAGAACGTCCATATCTGAGAGGCGCTGTGGGTGTATCCATGATGAAAGGCAGCCATGATAAATACCGCAGAATTAAAATTATAAAGTGATTCAGAATTAATAAACATAAGTACTGAAATCAGACAAATGGTTTCCTGAAGACGAAAAAACTTCCGGAAACCATTTGTTATTTATTCCGTGTAAAGTGAAAGAATTGAAGAAAAGCATAGAATGGGAGGAAATTGTATATACAAGGTCTTGATCCGGCTGGGAGGGCCTGCCGGATGTCAATATCATTTCCATTGTTGTTATATTTGAAAATGGCAAATGTATTCTGTGTGGATGAAAAAGACTGCCAATCCATGCTTGCGTAATTTCGGGCAACGATTTACTATGTAAGTATAGAATAATCGTAACTGTTGAGATGCCGCTGTCTGTGAATGTACCGGTCAGATACGAATAATCTTAACAGATATACAGGAGGAAGACATGAACACGTCAGAACGCTTATCAGCTACGCTGAATTTCGAAAAACCGGAGGACAGAGGGGCATTTGCGGAGACTTTTTTTCCGTGGACGCTGACTGTGGAACGATGGCTGAAGGAGGGGATTCCGGAGAAATTTACAGCGGATTACTTATACCCTCAGGCGAAGGACCGGAGCAGGAGATATTTTAATGATTTGATGACAGATCCGGTTTATGAGTATGAACAGTTCCTGGGTCTGGACGGGGTAAAGAGAATGTCTTTTCGTATTCCGTTCAAATGTTTTGATGGGCAGGTACTGGAGGATACACCGGAATTTACTCGGAAACTGGACGAAGACGGATGGCAGAGGAGATATTATAAGACGAGAGATCTGGTACAGGAAGTAAAGCCGGTGATCGTGGAAGAGGAGGACTGGCCGCTTTTGAAAGAGCGAATAGAGTCTGAACTGGAGCATTACTGCAGTGATGAAAAACTCCGGGAAATCTATGGGAAATACACAGACGGGCACCGCAGAGGGGATTTTTCTATCCGTTTCCGGGCTTCCGGATTTTTCTGGACGGCAAGAGAGCTTCTGGGTGTGGAAGAACACCTGATCGCTTTTTATGAAATGCCGGAGCTGCTGCATGAAATCAATGATTTTATTCTGGAAAAATATCTGGAGTATTTCGATAAAATTTTCAGCCTGATACAGCCGGAAGTAATTCTGTTTGAGGAAGATTTAAGCGGTGTGAACGGACCAATGATATCACCTGCGATGTTTGACGAATTTGTCGGGGATTATTATAAAAAACTGATTCCATTCCTGAAGAAAAAAGGCGTGAAGAATGCATTCGTGGATACGGATGGCGATTTCAGACAGCTGATTCCCAATATGCTGGCTGCAGGTGTAGATGGCTTTCTGCCGATGGACGTGAATGCCGGGATGGACATCGTGGAAGTGAGAAAACAGTTTCCCGGAGTAAAACTGATCGGTGGCTTTAATAAGCTGGCCATTGCAGAGGGAAAGGAAGCTATTGATAAGGAATTTGAGCGGCTGATGCCTGTTATCCGTCAGGGCGGATATATCCCCGGAGCGGATCACCAGGTTGCACCATCCACTTCTCTGGAGAATTACCGGTATTATCTGGGGTGTCTGAAAAATGTCATGAAAGAAGCGGGCGCCGATGCACCGAGAAAAGCTTGTATCAGCAGGCAGCAGCACGTTTGCTCTGCCAAAATATACTAACAGGAGGAACAGATCATGAAGTACGATTTTACATCAATCATAGACCGCCGCGGAAAAGATGCCATTGCGATTGACAGACTTGGCGGAGGCGGGATGGCGCCGGACATCCCGAAAGAAGGCTTTGACGCAATCCCCATGTGGGTGGCGGACATGAATTTCCCTACGGTGCCTACGATTCAGGAGAGTATCATAGAACGTGTGAAGCATCCGATGTATGGATATTTTGACCCGACGGATGAATATTATGCTTCCATCATTCGCTGGCAGACAAAGAGAAACGGCGTAACAGGACTTACGAAAGAATGTATCGGATACGAAAACGGTGTCCTCGGAGGCGTGATATCTGCCCTGATGGCTTTTGCATCGCCGGGAGATGCAGTGCTTCTTCACAGCCCGACCTATATTGGCTTTACCGGAAGTATTACCGGCAGGGGCTTTAAAATTGTCCATAGCCCGCTGAAACAGGATGAAAACGGGGTATGGCGGATGGATTTTGAAGATATGGATGCAAAAATAAAGGCAAACCATATCCATGCGGCTGTTTTCTGCAGTCCTCATAACCCGTGCGGCCGTGTATGGGAACGCTGGGAAATTGAAAAAGCTATGGAAGTGTACAGAGCCAATGAATGCGTGGTGATTTCGGATGAAATCTGGTCTGACATTATTCTGGAAGGGAATCATCACACTCCGACACAGTCCGTCAGTGAAGATGCAAGGAACCGTACCATTGCGCTTTATGCACCCAGCAAGACCTTTAATCTGGCAGGACTGATCGGCAGTTATCATATCATTTACAATCCGTATCTCCGTGACCGGGTGCGGGCTCAGTCAGAAAAATGCCACTACAATTCCATGAATGTACTTTCCATGCATGCTCTGATCGGTGCGTACAAACCGGAAGGCTATGAGTGGGTGGACGAGCTCTGTCAGGTATTGACGGGGAATATTAACTTTGCCTGTGATTATATTGCGGAGCATTTTGAAGGGGTGAAAGTAAGCCGGCCTCAGGGAACCTATATGCTGTTTCTGGACTGCTCCGAATGGTGTGAAGCGCATGGCAGAACCATCGATGAGGTGCAGAAAGCCGGATGGGATGCAGGGGTTGCATGGCAGGACGGCAGACCGTTCCATGGACCGTGTGCGATACGCATGAATCTTGCATTGCCGTTTTCACGGGTGAAAGAAGCGTTTGAACGTCTGGATAAATATGTATTCTGACAGATCACAATGAGCGGATTTTCCGGATGGAGGAAAGTCAGTATACTGGCGCCAGAGGGAGGCAGTGTCAAGTAATCTATGAAATACTGAGCCGGAAAAAACAGGATCAGAGAGAACGGAAGGAGGACGTATGAAAAATATTTTTGTATCAAGTACATTTCGGGATTTCCAGTATGAACGGGATTGTCTGCGGAACCAGGTGATTCCTGCCCTGAATGAAACGGCGCGGAAGTATGGGGAGTCTGTGGATTTTTGTGATCTGAGATGGGGCGTGGATACTACGGAGGAATACGAAAAAGCGGCCGAAAAAGTAATTTCGGTATGTCTGGATGAGATTGACCGTTCCCGTCCCTACATGCTGATCCTTTTGGGTGAACGATATGGTTTTGTGCCGGATCCGTCTGTTATTTCCCGCGAGGCCCGGAAGCGGAAACTGGAACTGGAAGAAATGGAAATCAGTGTGACACAGCTGGAAATCGAGTATGGTATTATGAATGATTCGAATACCTGTCGGCATACACTGATTTATTTTCGTGAGATCCGGGAAGTGCCCGGAAAGAAGCCTGACAGGGAATATCTTCCGGAAAATGAAGATTACCGGAGAAAGATGTCAGCTCTGAAAGAACGGCTGCTTCACCTTGGCGGAGCAGAAGTCCGCTTTTACCGTGTGGATTCGGACAAACTGGATGATCTTGATGAATTTGCCGGTATGGTTCAGCGGGATTTTCTTGATCTTCTGGAAGATGAGTGGAAAAGGATTTCTCTCATGAATGTGTTCGAAAAAGACAGTTATGCACAGTGGAGATTTCTGGAAGAAAAGGCGAAATATTTTTCTGCGGGAAGAGGATTTGCCGATCAGGTGATCGCGTGTCTGGAGGATGAAAAAGAGACGGATCCGGTAATGCTGACAGGAGAATCCGGAAGCGGAAAAACCACCTGCTTCAGCTATATCTGTTCTGAAATGAAAGAACGAAAATGGGATGTAATTCCTATGTTATGCGGGAACACTTCCCTGTCTGTAAGCCGGGAGGGACTCCTGAAATCTGTCGTCTGGCAGATGGAAAAACTGTTGGGAGAACCTCATTTGACAGAGGATCAGACCGAAGGAAAAGAACATACCGGAGAAGGCACGGAGGAAAACAATCCGGACAGATACAGAAGGATGTTTATGCAGCGCCGTATAAAAAAACGGCTTTCAGAGCTCTGCACCATTTATGAAAAAACAGACAGGCATCTTCTGATTGCTTTTGATGGTCCTGATCAGTTATCGGATATGGAAAACCTGGAGGACTCCGGTCTGTTTCCGGATGAGAGCTATAGAAATGTCAGATGGCTGGTGACCGGTCCGGATACATTAAAAAAACCGGTATCTGTTCATGTGCTCTCCATGCCGGTTTTTGAGGATGAAGACAAAAATGCCGTGATTGAGGAAATTCTTGCCGGAAAAGGCAAGCAGCTTTCTTCTGTTGTGAAGACGGCAGTACTGGAAAAAAAGTCAGCCTCTAATCCCCTTTACCTTTATCTTCTCATCAATCGTATGTGTCTGATGAATGCCGGGGATTTTTCTTTTATTGGCAGACAGGGCGGCTCTATTGATGCGATCAATCAAAGGCAGCTGGAACTGGTGGGCGGTTACTCGGATAATCTGCCGGAAATGTCCCGGGAACTTCTGTTTACGGTTGCGGAAATGCTGGATTCGAAAATGCCGGGCTCAAAGATGATAGAACGATGTCTGCAATATACGGGAATCTCCAGATACGGACTGCGTCTGGCGGATCTGGAGGTTTTGCTGAAAGAGGATGGAGATCGTTTTGTACCTGTCAGATTTTTACAGATGGTGCATTTTATCAGTGAACTGTTTTTGCTGAGGAATGACGGAAGATACGATTTTATGCATCGTTCTCTTCGGGAAGGGATCTGCGGGGGGATTTCGGATAAAAAAGAAATACATCGCAGACTGGCATGCTATTTTCTTTTGCTGCCGGAACAGGATCCCATACGGCAGCAGGAAGTTCTGTATCATATGATCTGTGCCGGAATGACCCGAGAGGCTATGAATTATGCAGCCGGGATCGGGGAAAATACTGTGCAGGCCGGATACGCTGCGGAGACGATTTACTGTCAGTGCATGAAGGACCATGGGGCATGGATGCTGAGTACGATGAATTCAGCTGGAAATGATCTGCAGAGTCTGGAGGATTTGTGCGGTTTCTGGAGTTTTCTGGAATGTGAGGTGTCAAAGCGTTTCAGGGATAACAGGGATGCGATGGAAATATGGCAGTCTGTTTTGGAAGAGGCGCTTCCTCTTCTGGAAAAGCTGGCAGAAGAACGGACGAAAAAGCCGGCAGAAGAACGGACGGAAAAACTGGCAGAAAGACCGGAGGAAAAAGAAAATTATGTAAATGGTTATTTATACCGGATTCTTTATCTTGCTTATGAACAGATGGGAAAAAACCTGGAACTGATAGAGAATGCGGAGAATTTTGGCCGGGCATATGAGTATTACAGGAAAGAAATCAGTATATGTGAGGCCCTTGCAGACCGGTATAAAAGCGCTCACCATTATTCGGAACTTGCGGTAGCTTATGATAATATGGGTTCCTTTCTGAATAGTATGGGAGATGATAATAACCGGGAAGATTCCCTGGAATTTCTGGAAAAGGCGGCTGCGATCAACAGGGAAATTGTACGGCAGGTTCCTGATGAAATCTATATCAGAAATCTTGCTCTGGCATGCGGGAAAATTGCAAGGATTCATCTTGAAAGGCGAAGAACTCAGGACATCGAACAGGCGATAAAGCTTCTCGGAGAAGCGGAAATGCTGATGAGAAGTCTGGTGGAAAAAAATCCGTCTCCGGAGAATCGTTTTGAACTGGCAGCAGCTCTTGGAGATCTGGGTGGTGTATACAGGATTTCGGGCGGAAGAAAAAACATAGAGACAGGAATCCGTCTTTATGAAGAAGCATTGCAGATGAATCAGGAGCTTTATACGGATCTTCATTCGGTCAGAAGTCTTGGGAATTTAGTGAATGTATATCTGGCGCTGGGAGAAACCTTTGAGAAAATGGAAGAACGGGTATATGACCAGTACGCGTTATCCTGCTATAAAAAAGCACTTGCTTATGCAGAAAAATCCGCACAGAGCAGCCGTCTGTCGAATGGTGTGAGAAAACAGATCAGTGTCTGTAATGCTGCGGCAGAACTCCTGGTAAAAACGGGAGAAGAAGAAAATATGAATCAGGCGCTTCAGTATCTGATGTATGCAGGTGAGCTGGCAGCGGAGCTTTATGAAAAAACAGGAACTTACATAAACAAAATTCTTGTCGGGGATGTTCTGTGCCGTACGGCAAAGGTATATGAGCTTCTTGGCACAAGGGAGAATCTGGAAGCAGCCCTGGAATTGTATCAGTTGGGCAGGGAAGTTTATGAAGAACTGGACAGTTCAGAATTTACATCGGAAGCGGTAAGTGAGAAGCTGTCCTCCGCTTTTTCCGGAATCGGGCATGTTTATAAGTGTATGGGCGGCGTGCTTAATTTCCGGAAGGCGAGACCGTATTATGAAAAATCCATGGAGATTACCGGGAAAATCATGGAAAAATACGGAGAGGCGGCAGAACGGAAACGCAATATAGAAGTGGGAAATCATGAGATCGGTGAGATGTATCTTCAGACCGGAGACTGGGAGAAGGGGATGGAATATCTGCAGAAGGGACTGCAGATTGCAGAGCAGCTGAAGGAAAAGAACGATTCTGTGGAACATCTGTGGGATCTTTCCTATAGTCTTCGTCTGAATGGCCAGGGATATCTGGCAGGAAATCAAACAGAAGAAGCACTGGAATGTTACCGGAAGGCTCTGGAAATTCGCAGGCTGATTTGTGAAAAACGGGATACTCCCGGAAATCAGAAATCGCTGATGATCAGCTATCAGGACGTGGCAGAGGCATATCTTTATTCCGGGAATAAAAGCAATTGGTACAAAGCCGGAGCGTATATGAAAAAAGCCTGTGAGATTGCGGAAAAACTGGAAAAAATCTGTGATACTCTGGAAGTGCAGAGAAATATTGCTGAAGCGTATGTGAATGCAGGAGATTATTTTTCTCAGGCAGAAGAGAGCGAAGAACTCCAGGAAGCACTGGAGTATTATATCCGTGGAATTCGTATTTTTGAGAAAATTATGCCGGAGATTCAGACTTATCGGGTATCGGTGGAATGCATTTCTGCTTACGGAAAAACAGCGCATCTTTATATGAAAATGGGGGATGATGCAAAGACAGAAGCATATTTTGCCCGTGCATTGGATGCGGCGGAACAGTTTTTGAAGTGTGATGCGCAGCCGGAATATAAACTGATGATCCCGGATATTTACATGGATATTGCTGAGTATTATGAAGGATTTGAAGATGCCAGGAAGCTGGAAAAATGTGAACGGATGTACAAAAAGTGCATAGAAATTTATGAGGAAGTACTGGCTGTTTCAGAGGATGATTCTGTGTACGGAAATCTGGCTTCCATTTATTTCAGTGCAGGAGAACTGTACAGCCGTATGGAACAGCCGGAGAAGGCCCTGCCCTGTTATGAGAAGAATGTGGAAATAACACAAAAACTTTCCGAAGATAACAGGACACAGCAGAGAATCATCTGTTCTTATACAAGCTGCGGCAGAATGGGATACATTTACGCGCAGAAGGAAGAATTCCGGAAAGCGCTTGGATATTTTGCGCGGGCAATAAAAGCGGAAACAGATGCCATCATGAATCTGAAAGACGAGTCGTCTGCGATGGAGATTCTTGTGGATCTTCAGAGGGATGCTGCTTATATGGCTGTTTTGTGTATCATGTGCGGGGAATATGACCAGGCAATGAAAAATTATGACCTTGCGATTCAGGTTCTGATGAGACTTGCAGAAGCAGTGCCGGTGGAATTTGAAATGGAATTGGCAGGAATGTGCAAACGCCAGGCGGAATTGATGATGGAATGTGGAAAAGAAGAGAGAGAAGTCCGGAAGTATATTGCAGCGGCAATGAATATTTTCCAGAGATATCCGGGATACAGTAAAGAACTGGCAGATTTGGCAGAGATGCTGGCGTACAGACAGAGCAAAGAATTGTCTGGTGAGCGTGCCGCAGAGAAAAAGCGAATCGATCTTTATGAATTTGCAGACGCAGTATTGTCAGAAGGCCGGGAGGAACAGGCTCTGGAATTATATCAAAGATATGCACAATTGGTGAAGGATGTTCCTGTCAGTGATCTTTCTGCAAAAGAGAAAATATACCGGTACAATTGTTACAGCCAGATGGGATTCATTTATATTCAGAGAAAAACAAGGGCGGATTATGAGCGGGCGATCCATGTTCTGGATGAGGCGGTGCGCCTGGAAAAAGAAACGCTGAAAATCCCGGAAATGGATAACAGAAAAGAAGAAATCATGAGCGATCTGAAGGATGACTGCAATTGTCTGATACAGCTCAGGGAAGGACTTCAGAAGTTTGACGATGTGGAACGGGATTACAGGACAGCAGCGGAGACACTGCAGAGACTGGCAGAAGAAGCGCCGGACAGATATCTGAAAGAATATGTGCAGATGAGCATGAAATATGCGGTTTATCTCCTTGGCCATCAGGGAAATGTGGAAAAAGGGATGGAAATACTTGCGGAATGTGGAGAACTTGTGCAGAAATATCCCGGTCTGGAGGAAGAGGCGGAAGCATTGGTACGGATGCTTGCACCTTTTATGGGAGAATAACGGGGAAATAATTGGATTTGAGAAACATATCCATCTTGATTATGAGAAAAAGCACGCGATTATATTGCGTGCTTTTTATTTGCGTGATATAATGAAAACAGCAAAGTTAATTTTGGTGGTTTTGTGATGTTTGAGTAAGAAGATACACTTTGGCATGACAGGAAATACTGTGTATTTTCCTGCTGCATGAAAAGCGAATATGATACAAAGAACGGCAGGGAGACAGGAGAGAGAGTATGGCAGTAACGATTCAGCAGATTGCAGAAAAAGCAGGCGTATCCAGAGGCACGGTAGACAGAGCTTTGAATAATCGCGGACGCATTGATCCGGAAGTTGCCAGGAAGGTCCTTCAGATTGCAGAGGAAATGGGATATGTGCACAAAGAGCGGAAAAAGCATACAGCGAAGAAAAAAACGATTCGAATCGGAGTAGTGACGCAGCTGGCGAAGGCTTCTTTTATGCTGGAGATCAACAGAGGAATCCGTCAGGCAGCGGAGGAATTGAAAGACTGGGGAGTGGAGATCCTCCTGAGAGAAAGCTTTTCCGTGGATGAAGAGGAACAGGTGCGTGCGATTGAAGAACTGGCAGAGGAAGGAATTCAGGGCCTGGCTCTGATGCCCCTGGAATGTGAGCGGGTCCGTGAAAAAATCAACTGGCTGATAGAAGAGAAAAAAATCCCTGTGGTGACTTTCAATTCAGATATTGTGGGAACCAGGCGCTCCTGCTTTGTTGGGATGGATAACAGAAAGAGCGGACAGACAGCGGCGGGGCTGATGGGGCTGATGACCGGAGGAAGCGGGAAAATTCTGATCATTACCGGATATTTCAGCAATGTGGTCAACAATGCGCGTGTAGATGGTTTTGTGGAAGAAGTGAAGAAGTCGTATCCGGGGCTGGAGATTGCCGGTGTGCAGGGAAGCTTTGATGAGGCCGAAGAGGTGGAGCGTATTATTACCAACAGCATGTGGAATATTTCGGGTATCAGCGGTATTTTTGTAGTATCCGGAGGACAGGCGGGTGTAAAAAAAGCATTTGACAGTCTGAAACTGGAAAATCGTCCTTATGTGATTGTCTACGACCAGACGCCAAGAAACGAGAAGGCTGTACAGGAAAATCTGGTGGATTTTCTTATAGACCAGAATGGATTTTATCAGGGATACCGGCCATTGTACATTCTGGCAAATATCCTGCTGAAGGATATGCCGCCGGAAGAAGAATTCCAGTTTACGGAAATTAAGATTAAGACGAAATACAATCTTTAGAGAGTGCCCAGAAATTCATTCATGCCATCTGTAATCTACTCTTTGCAGAAAAATAGAATCTGCAGGAAATGGAAGCTGCAGAAGAATGAAATCTGTAGGAAATGTGATTTGCAGAAAAATAGAATCTGTATGGCTGTGGAAGAATGCAGCAAAGAATGATTCGATTAAAGTCACAAAAACAAATGGAAAAAACTGTGCATTTCGTGGAAAAACGCATAATCGAAGGAAAATAATTGCACGCGGGAAAAACGCGTGCTATTATTATGATATAAAATAGGAAATAAAAAGCACGCAAAACATACAAAGCACGCGACATACGGGAAGGAGACCAAAATGTTCAATAAAGAGAAAGTAAAATTAGGAATTGCCCCTATCGCCTGGACGAATGACGATCTGCCGGATCTGGGAAAAGAGAATACATTTGAGCAGTGTGTCAGTGAGATGGCGCTCGCCGGATTTACCGGTTCCGAGGTTGGCAACAAATACCCGAAAGATCCGGAAGTACTGAAAAAGGCACTGGAGCTTCGCGGAATGGAAATATGCAATCAGTGGTTTTCCTCATTCCTGATCACAAAGCCTTTTGAAGAAGTGGAAAAAGATTTCCGTGCACAGCTTGCATTTCTGAAAGCCATGGGTGCAAAAGTCATCGGAGCTTCCGAACAGAGCCACAGTGTTCAGGGAATGCAGGATACTCCGATCTTCGGACACAAATATGTGATGAATGACGAAGAATGGAAGGCTTTCTGTGATGGCATGAACCGTCTTGGAAAGATTGCAAAAGAAGAATATGGAATTTCGCTTACTTTCCATCATCATATGGGAACCGTGGTACAGAATGCAGATGAGGTTGAGCGGATGATGGAGAATACGGATCCGGAATATGTGAGCCTTCTGTTTGATACCGGACATTTTGCATACTGTGGTGTGGACCCGCTGGAAATGGTAACAAAATATGTGAACAGAATCAAACATGTGCATCTGAAGGATATCCGTCCGGAAGTAGTGGACAAAGTAAAAAAAGAAAATCTGAGCTTCCTGGAAGGCGTTAGAATGGGAACCTTTACTGTTCCTGGAGATGGTTGTATTGACTTTGATCCGATTTTCAAAGTGCTGGAAGACAACCATTACGAAGGTTATATGCTGGTAGAAGCAGAGCAGGATCCGGCAAAGGCCAACCCGTTGGAATATGCAAAAAAAGCAAGAGCCTTTATCGCAGAAAAGACCGGATTATAATTGTAAACGGAGAATATGCGTATAAGCAGTGAGAAAGAAAAAACAGTACAGAAAAATTTAAACAGTATAGAAAAAAGGAGATATAAACAATGGTTAATGTAGGAATTATCGGGGCAGGAAGAATTGGAAAAGTACATGTAGAGAGTATCTGCACACAGGTACCAAATGCAAAAGTAAAGATGCTGGCAGATCCTTTTATGACAGATGCAACAGCGGAATGGGCTAAGAATATGGGAGTGGAAGCTGTCACAAAGGATTATAAGGAAATCCTGGCAGACCCGGATATCGATGCAGTACTGATCTGCTCCTCCACAGATACCCATTCTCCGATTTCCGTAGAGGCAATCAAAGCTGGAAAACATGTTTTCTGCGAAAAACCGATTGACCATGATGTGAAGAAAATTCAGGATGTCATTGATGCTCTGAAAGACAGCAATGTGAAATATCAGGTTGGATTTAACCGCAGATTTGACCATAACTTTGAAGCAGTTCAGCAGGCAGTGGTAGCAGGAAAAGTGGGAGATATTCATGTGATCAAAGTGACTTCCAGAGACCCGGAACCGCCATGTGCAGAATATGTAAAAGTATCCGGAGGCATGTTCCTGGATATGACCATTCATGATTTTGATTTGGTTCGTTTCCTTGCAGGCTGCAATGCAGAGGAAGTATATGTAGAGGCTGCAGTTCTGGTAGATCCTGCTATCGGTGAAGCAGGTGATGTGGATACAGCAGTCATCACTCTGAAGATGGAAAACGGTGCTATTGCAGTCATCGATAACTCCAGAAAAGCAGTTTACGGATATGATCAGAGAGCAGAAGTATTTGGTTCCAAAGGCATGGTTGCCACAGGAAATGACTCTGCTTCCATGGCAGTGATCAGCAATGAAAATGGCGTAACAGGAGAGAAACCGCTCTACTTCTTCCTGGAACGTTATATGGCTGCTTACGCAAAAGAAGTAAAATGCTTTATCAAAGCAATCGAAGAAGATACAGATACTCCGCTGGGTGTTATGGACGGACTTCAGCCGGTACTGATGGGATTGGCTGCAAAGAAATCTCTGGAAGAACATCGTCCGGTAAAAATTTCTGAGATTACAATGTAAATCTGCCCGAAGGGCTTTTTACGTCACAGAAAGATATTGAGCACTTTCCTGTGACATAAAAAATCAGACAGCCCGTGACTGCCGCAGGCAGTTTACGGGCTGTAAAAAAATGAAGATAAATGAGACTGGAAGAACTGTGAAAGAAAAGAAAAAAGCTTTGCAGCATTGTGGCAGACTACGCAGAAAATGGAGGAAGAGCCATGAAATATATTGATTTTGATGAATCACGAAAGCTGGATCTGGTGCTTCTCGGAAGAGTGGCGATTGATTTTAATCCGGCCTACAGTGATGTGGTAAAAGAAGAATTCAAACCTCTGAAAAAGGTACATTATTTTGAAAAATATGTGGGCGGTTCCCCGGCAAACATTGCAGTGGGTGTCACGCATCACGGCATGAAAGCCGGCTTTATCGGCAAGGTTTCCGATGACCAGTTTGGCGAATTTGTTGTGGATTATTTTAATGAGCAGGGAATTGATACTTCCTGTATTACCAAATGTACGAACGGGGAAAAACTGGGCCTTACTTTTACGGAAATGCTGTCTCCGAAGGAGAGCAGTATCCTGATGTACCGGAATCGTATTGCGGATCTGCAGCTTCATGTGGATGATATTAAGGAAGAGTATATTAAGAGTGCCAAAGCCCTTCTGATCTCCGGAACTTCCCTGGCAGAAAGCCCATCCCGGGAGGCTGCCATCAAGGCTATGATGCTGGCAAAGAGAAACAATACAAAGATTATTTTTGACATTGATTACCGGGAATATAACTGGAAAAACAGTGATGAAATTTCTATTTATTATAGCATTATCGCGAAAGAAGCAGACATTATCATGGGTTCCCGAGAAGAATTTGACCTGACAGAAAAGCTGATCTGTCCGGGAATGACAGATGAAGAAAGCGCAGCATACTGGCAGGGATGCAATGCAAAAATCGTTGTGATCAAGCATGGCATGCAGGGCTCCACAGCCTATACCTGTGATGGACAGAAATTCAGCATCAAACCGTTCCCGGTGGAAGCGAGAAAAGGCTTTGGAGGCGGAGACGGATATGGTTCCGGTTTCCTTTATGGTCTGTATCAGGGCTGGGAAATCATCGACTGTCTGGAATTTGGTTCTGCAGAAGCTTCCATGATGGTACGCAGCAATAACTGCTCCGATTCCCTTCCGGGCCCGGAAGAAGTACATGCTTTTATTCGTGAAGAAAAAGAAAAATATGGCGAAATGATTGCAAGAGTATAGAGAATGCAGTGAGATGATTGAGAGAGTATAGAGAATGCGGAGAAATGACCGCGAGAGTATAGAGAATATGAAGGAGGAGAACAGAAATGGCGAAGACAATTCGAATGACAACTGCACAGGCGATTGTGAAGTTTCTGGATAATCAGTATGTTTCCATGGATGGTGTGGAAACAAAGTTTGTAGAAGGATTTTTTACGATTTTTGGTCACGGAATTGCGGTAGGTCTCGGGGAAGCACTGGATTCCAATCCGGGCGGTCTCAGGGTTCTTCAGGGAAGAAACGAGCAGGGAATGTGCCACACTGCAATCGCTTTTGCGAAGCAGAACAGACGCAGGAAAATTATCGCATGTGCATCATCCATTGGCCCTGGTGCCGCGAATATGGTAACCGCATGTGCGACCGCAACAGTAAACAATATTCCGCTTCTTGTTTTT
The DNA here is from genome assembly GCF_052063365.1 of Blautia sp. HCP3S3_G3. Classification (NCBI taxonomy): domain Bacteria; kingdom Bacillati; phylum Bacillota; class Clostridia; order Lachnospirales; family Lachnospiraceae; genus Blautia; species Blautia sp. HCP3S3_G3. The sequence continues at coordinate 24,937 of NZ_JBQHXR010000027.1, forward strand.
CCGGCAGATACGTTTGCATCCCGTCAGCCGGATCCGGTTCTTCAGCAGCTGGAGCAGAGCAGCAGCCTTGCAGTAACGACAAATGATGCGTTCCGTCCGGTCTGCAAATACTGGGATCGAATTACAAGACCTGAGATGATTATGACTGCGCTGATTAATGCCATGCGTGTACTGACAGATCCGGCTGAAACAGGTGCGTGCTGTATCGGACTCTGCCAGGATGTAGAGGGGGAATCCTTTGATTTCCCGGAATATTTCTTCAAAAAACGGGTACACAGAATCACAAGACCGGCCGCAGTGGAAGAGGAACTGGAGGACATTGCAGAAGTAATTTCAGAGGCAAAGAAACCGCTGCTGATCGTAGGAGGCGGTGTCGGATATTCTGAGGCAGGTGAGACTGTTGAGAACTTCTGTGAAGAATTCGGCATTCCGTTCGGCGAGTCCCAGGCAGGAAAAAGTGCATGTAAATCCAGTCATCCGTACTGCCTTGGAGGTATTGGTGTAACAGGAACTTATGCATCCAATATTCTTGCAAAAGATGCAGATGTGATTATTGCAGTAGGATCGAGACTGTCTGATTTTACTACCAGTTCCAAGTGGCTTTTTAAGAATGAAAATGTGAAATTTGTTACCATTAATAACTGCAGATTCCACGCATACAAGATGGATGCAGTAAAGGCTGTGGGTGATGCAAAAGCAACAGTGGAAGCGCTGGCAGTGAAGCTTCGCGAGAGAGGATACCATTCTGCATATACAACTGAAATCAAAGAAGCAAAGAAAATCTGGGATGTAGAAATGGTTCGTCTGGCAGGGATTACTTATACCGGAGATGATTTTGAGCCGATGATCAAAGCGAGAGATCCGAGAACGATTCCGGAGTTTGTAAAACTGACAGATGGAAAAATTACACAGACAGCAGCACTGGCTGCAATCCGTCGAGTGATTGATGAAGATGCGACAATTATTACAGCCGGAGGTTCTCTTCCAAGCTGTATGCAGCGTATGTGGACTACGGACAAGCGTGGCGGATATCATGCTGAATATGGATATTCCTGTATGGGATATGAAGTGGCAGCTACGCTTGGCGTAAAATTTGCGGAGCCGGATAATGAGGTTTATTGTGTAGTGGGAGATTCCAGTTTCCAGATGCTTCACAGTGAGATTATGACTATCATGCAGGAACGCCAGAAAGTGAATATTCTGATCTTTGATAACTGCGGTTTTGGATGTATCAACAACCTGGAAATGAATCATGGAATCGGAAGTCTTGCAACGGAGTTCCGTTATACAGACGGCAAAAAACCATGCGGAGATCTGATTCCTGTGGACTATGCAAAAATCGGCGAAGGATATGGTCTGAAAACCTATACCTGCAGAACGATTCCGGAACTGGAAGCGGCGCTTGAAGATGCCAAGAAACAGGAAATCGCATGTTTATTTGACCTGAAAGTTCTGCCGAAAACCATGACAGACGGATATGAATCCTGGTGGAATGTAGGCATTGCTACAACGTCTGAAAAAGAGTCTGTAAAAGCAGCCTGTGAGGGTGTTCTGGAAGGACGCGGCGAAGCCAGAGATTATTGATGATCTATAGTAGCAATAAATCAAACGGAAAACAGTGATTGTTAATGAAGAAGAGGCCGGATGAAACGGCCGCAGGAGATGAAAAAATGGGGAAATTGTTTGGATACCCGGAGTTTGATGCAGACGGGGAAATGATTTTGACAACTTATGAGAATGAATACAGCGAGATGATGATGGACATCCGGGTGTATCGTATGAAAGCCGGTGAAACGAGGAAATTTGGACGTCAGGGAGAGGAAACCGCCATGCTTCTCCTGTCCGGAAAAGTGACGTATCAGTGGCAGGAAGAACAGCAGACTGTCAGCAGAAAAGATGTCTTTACCGAAGGACCCTGGGCACTTCATATCTGTACCGGTAAAGAGGCAGCTGTTACTGCAGAGGAGGATTCTGAAATTCTTATGCAGTGTACCAGAAATGAAAAAACCTTTGCCAGCCGTCTGTACGCACCGGAAGATGCACCGTGGGGATATTCCTGTCTGGGCAAATTCGGTAATGTGGCAAAGCGTCGTGTAAATACGATTTTTGATCATGATATTTGTCCGGAATCCAATATGGTTCTGGGAGAGGTGCTGAATGACAGGGGAAACTGGTCCGGATATCTGCCGCACAGACATCCGCAGCCGGAAACCTATTTCTTTAAATTTGACCGTCCGGAGGGATTTGGCGCAAGCTTTGTGGGAGATCAGGTGTTCAAGAGTGTCAACAACAGCTTTTCCGCAATTCCTGGCGGAGAACTGCATCCTCAGGTAACCGCACCGGGATTCCAGATGTATACCTGCTGGATGATCCGTCATCTGGACGGCAATCCCTGGCTGCAGACCGACCGCTGCGAAGATGAAAGATATGTGTGGATGCATGATGCACAGTTCTAAGCCTTTTCGATTGAGAGAAACAGGTGTGGATGAAAGATGCACAGTTTTAATCATTTAAGAGTGAAATGTGCAGGAGTGCGATTCAGGAAAAGAGTTGTAGAATATGTGAAATAAAGGAATTCTGCTGTTTGTCTATTTTTAAACATGCTCTGGACTGACAGCGGATGTTCCTGTCTGAAAAGGAGAGAAAACTATGGCCAGAGAATTTATTGTACCAGGACAGATTATTACCGGTTCCGGAGCACTGGATATGGCGGAAGCGTCCATTGGACAGCTTGGAAAAAAGCCAATGATCGTGACGGACAAAGTAATGATTCAGCTTGGAAACTGCGAAAAAGTAGAGAACGCTCTGAAAAACCAGGGTGTAGATTATACGATTTATTCTGAAATTGTTGGAGAGCCTACCGATGTAATGATTGCCAATGGTCTGAAACAGTACAAAGAAGAAGGCTGTGATTTCCTTGTGGCACTGGGAGGCGGAAGCCCGATCGATTCGATGAAAGCCATTGGTTCCCTGGTGGAAAACGGCGGAAGCATTTCAGACTATATGGGCAAAGTAATCGACGTCCCCATGCCGCCGATGGTAGCTATTCCTACAACTGCAGGAACCGGCTCTGAGGCAACACAGTTTACCATTATTACAGATACAGAAAAGGATGTCAAGATGCTTTTGAAGGGCAAAGTTCTGATGCCGGATCTTGCAGTTATTGATCCTCAGTTTACCATGACTGCACCGCCGAAAATTACAGCTGCGACAGGACTGGATGCGCTGTGTCATGCGGTGGAGGCCTATACTTCAAGAAAGGCTCAGACCCTTTCTGATACGTTTGCATTGTCCGCGGTAAAACGTATTTTCCGTTATCTGGCTCCTGCTTTTCATGACGGCAGGAACGAAGAAGCAAGAATTCAGATGTCCGTAGCAGCGCTGGAAGCAGGAATTGCTTTTAACAATGCATCTGTGACTCTGATTCATGGCATGAGCCGCCCGATCGGTGCACTGTTCCATGTAGCTCATGGTCTGTCAAATGCCATGCTTCTGAAAGTGTGTCTGACGTATGCACTTCCGGGTGCATATGACCGTTTTGCAGAGCTTGGAAGAGCTGTGGGAGCTGCATCAGCAGAAGATTCTGACCAGAAAGCCAGTGAAAAATTCCTTGCAGCAACCATCGCTCTTGTAGAAGAACTGGAGACTCCGACGCTGGAACAGTACGGTATTGACAGAGATACCTTCTTCGGTGTGATCGAAAAAATGGCACACGATGCCATGGAAAGCGGTAGCCCGCAGAATACAAAACGTGAAATCACACAGGCGGATGTGGAGAAGATGTATAAAGAATTGTGGTGATTGCGGCAGAAGTAGCACTGGAGCATGTTTGAAAATTGCTTTTTGACAGATGTGTGCGTTACATTTTATGAGAGATTTATTCCAATTGAGTTTGGATAATGAAAATTTTAAACAGATTGTTTTATATGGCAGGTAATCTATAGGTTATCTGCCATCTGCATTTTATGCAGATTTTACATATATTTTGCAACTCATTGTTGCCACCATAATTTGCTTGTGTCAAAAAAATAGATTGTTATAATTATTATACACAGAGACGGGGGTTATTGCTTACTTTATCACACGATATTATAAGAAGATTAGTATAAACATTCGAATTGTTGTAAATTTACTATTGACATTTGCATAATACTAAATTTATCAAGCAAAAAGTTTGACAGTGGGAAGAAATGAAGTTAAGGTTTTTATATAAAAAATGGGTGTGTGAAAACACAGAATAAGAAAACGGGCGGATATTTATGGAAGGTAAAATGAAAGTCTGTGTACTGACAGGCAAGCAGAAACTGGAATGGACGGAACGGGATATTCCGCAGCCGGGCAAGGGAGAACTTCAGATTAAACTGGAATATGTAGGTGTGTGCGGTTCGGATCTTCATTTTTATCAGGAAGGGCAGCTTGCCAACTGGACACTGAACGGACCGCTGGCACTGGGGCATGAACCGGGTGGAGTGGTAACTGCTATTGGAGAAGGGGTAGAAGGATTTGAAATCGGTGACAAAGTGTCCATCGAGCCTGCTGTGCCATGCGGACAGTGCGAAGACTGCCGCAAAGGTCACTACAATTTGTGCAGAAACATTAAGATGCTCGCAATCCCGGGGGAAAGAGACGGCGTAAATGCGGAATACTGTGTACATAATGCAAATATGTGCTATAAACTTCCGGAGAATATGACGACTCTTCAGGGCGCCATGATTGAGCCTCTTGCAGTGGGAATGCATGGAACAGAGCTTTCCAATGCAAAAGTCGGAGAAACAGCCATCGTTCTGGGAAGCGGATGTATCGGTCTTTGTACAGTAATGAGTCTGAAAGCCCGCGGTGTCCGTGAGATTTATGTAACCGATGTGATGGATAAACGTCTGGAAAAGGCTCTGGAAGTCGGTGCGACAAGAGTGTTTAACAGCAAACGCGAGAGTATCGAAGAATTTGCAAAGACACTTCCGGGAGGCGGTGCAGATCAGGTTTATGAATGTGCAGGCAACCGTGTGACAACTCTTCAGACCTGCCGTCTGATCAAGCGTGCCGGCAAAGTGACCCTTGTAGGGGTTTCGCCGGAACCGGTACTGGAACTGGATATTGCCACATTGAATGCCATGGAAGGAACCATCTATTCCGTATACCGCTACAGAAATCTGTGGCCAAAAGCTATCGCAGCAGTTTCATCCGGACTGATCCCGGTAGAGAAAATTGTATCTCATGAGTTTGATTTTAAAGACTGCATCGAAGCAATCGATTACAGCCTGAATCATAAAGATGAAGTTATCAAGGCAGTGGTGAAATTCTGAAGAAATGAAAATATCAGCAGTGGTGTTATGAATGAAGTAATGACAGTGGTGTTATGAATGAAGTAACGACAGTGGCGTTGTGAATGAAGAAGCAGCGGGAATGCTGTAAAATAATAAAAGGTATATACAGGCATGTATAGAAGAAGCCTCACAGGAATCACCTTAGAGTATATAAAGTGAAGATTCCTGTGAGGCTGTTTTTAACTGATATGGATGATGGATATCTGTTCAGCAGACCCAGGCCGGTCTGCTGTCATCAGAACAGACTTTATGATTGGATATCCAGTTTTTCTGCTTCGATCAGCATTTCGTCTGACGCATAATAAGAAATTGCAACACGGTCTCCTTCATTCAGGATCACGGCCAGTGGATAATCTTTGGCGCTTACAGTGTAATAAACATCACCTTTTTCCAGGCGAAGATAATAGATGGTATTTCCATCGATATCTGCGCAGCGAATCTCATCGATCTTTCCGGAAACTTCCAGAAGCTCTGCGTCCGGGTCGGCTTTCAGTTCTTCTTCATCCGGGAGAATCTGGTTTTCCACAAGAAGAGCGTGATATTTCTGCTGGCAGTCGGAGACGCTGCTGCCGGTTGCAACGATCTGATACTGCTGGACATTGACCATGGCGTACATCTTTACAAGTCCGGCGGCATCTTTCAGGGCCATAAAGTAAGTAGGCTGGTCGGAAATATTGAGCAGCAGAGGGAATGTAGCGCGGTAGCTGAACTGCTGTACCGCTCCTTCCGCGGAGGATGCGGCGGAGTATTCCTCGGCACCGGCGCAGGAATAATAGCGGGCTTCCTTTGTACGCTGATTTACCAGAATAAAACCGATATTTCCTCTGTCGCCTGTAACGGAAGTAATGCCGGTATACAGCCATACATCGTCATCCTGTGCGATGAAATTAAAGCCGTCGGTCGTTTCCGTACAGTCTTTCTGTCCGAAAATCGAGTTCAGGAATCCATTATGATACACACCGTAATAATCGTACTGTTCAATGATCATAGAGGATGAATAAACCCTGTCTACCCAGGACGGGACATCTTCGATGCTGTAATACTGTGTTTCGCCGGTGACGGCATTGACCAGGACTGCGCCGCTGATGTCAGATCCGTTGAAAAGGCCGATGCGTTTTACCATGACAGAGGCAATCCAGTAAGGAGTTCCTTCATCATCGATTTCGAAATTCACATCGTCAAACATCAGGGTAGGATAGTGGAAACGCAGATGGCGGAGAAGATTCCGGTTAAAATATTCGGATGGGGAATATTTGATTCCTTCATCGAGACGGACAACGTCCACATCCTGTGTACGCATATCAATACGGATATAGGCCGGAATACCATCCTTGCGGTTGTTCCACCATTTGAAGAAATCGCTGTAATTCAGGTAATTGACCCTGACCGGATTTCCCTGATAATTGATCTGCGCGGAGGAGTGATCCACTTCGAACTGGCTGACCAGGTCGCTTAATTCGCCAAGTTTGCGGTTGGCGAGATTGTTGGCGGAATCTTCGTCAAGAAGGGGAATCTGGCTCCAGCCGATCTCTGATACTTCAGAGGCAAAATCACCTGTACTCATGGGCATCAGCCTGGAGTAGGCTTTGGCGCGGAAGACCACCCATCCGACAGCAGTTCCTGCAAGTGCCACGAGAATGGCAAGCACGACGATGATAAAGGGGATTGCCAGTTTTTTGCGGGTGTACCTGACATATTCCATGACAGAATCTGCCCGGAAGCCCTGAAGCAGGATCATCAGCGCGGAAAAGATCACGCACAGAAGAATAATAAAGGTATAGAATCCTTCGTTATGGATATTCAGCGCGGGCAGCTTTACGTAAAAATAAATGCCGCCGATGATCAGGGTAATGAGAAGACTCAGCAGAACTCGTGTCACCGGTCCGCCTTTGGGGGCTCTTGGCTGCCGGGCACCGCGTGTTCTATGCTGCCCGCCCATATGCATCCCGGGACCGTACATTTTAAAATCAAACATGTCCATATGTAAAATTCCTTCCTTTCGCTATTAGGTAATTTTATTATATTGTCTGGCAGAAGGAAAAGCAAATAAAGATTCTGTTAAGAGGGGAATTAATGGGACACATCTGATCGTAAATGCGGTCGTAAAAAAATACGATTGAAAATATGATTGAAAATGTGTATAATCAATAAAGAAGTGACAGAATCATGACAGAAAGGAAACAGTCAATGAAAGAAGGCAAAAGTCTGGAGTGGAAAGAATATGTAACGAATACATTTTTGAAAACGGTGAGTGCATTTGCTAATTATGACGGCGGCCGGATTTTGTTTGGAATCGATGATAACGGAGAGGTAAAAGGCCTGGATGATCCAAAACAGGCATGTCTGGATATTGAAAATAAAATTAATGACAGTATTGTGCCGCAGCCGGATTATACACTTTGTGTGAGGGAGGACGAAAAAACAGTCTGCCTTAAGGTGAAAGCGGGCATAAGTAAACCGTATTTGTATAAATCAAAGGCATATAAGAGAAATGACACGTCAACGATAGAGGTTGATGCGATGGAATTCAAGCGGCTTGTTTTAGAAGGGAAAAATCTGAATTTTGAAGAACTTCCATCTGGTATGCAGCAGCTGACCTTCGAAAATCTGGCAGAAAAAATGGAAAACGTTCTGGGAATTGAAAAGTTTGACATGGATGTCTTGCGAACACTGAATCTGTATTCTGATCGATTCGGTTATAATAATGCTGCTGCTGTTTTTGCGGATAAAAATGTGTTTCCCGGAATAGATATTGCAAAATTCGGTGAGAATGTCAACATTATCCAGAAAAGGGCAACTTATTCTCATATGTCTGTTTTATCTGCCTATGAAAATGCTTTGAATATTTACAGGGATTATTATCAATATGAAAAGATTACCGGTTCTCTCAGAGAAAAAGTAGAACGGATTCCGGAAGCCGCTTTTCGTGAAGCAATTGCCAATGCACTGATTCATCGCCTGTGGGATGTAGAAGCAAATGTAAAGATATCTATGTTTGATGACAGAATAGAAATTGTTTCTCCGGGTGGTCTTCCGACAGGTATCAGTCAGCAGGAATATCTGTCAGGAAAAATATCTGTATTGAGAAATCCGATTATGGCAAATGTCTTTTACAGATTGAAAATCGTGGAAATATTTGGCCCAGGAATTCTGCGAATTTTATATCTTTATGAAAAAAGTATCAGAAAACCGGTTTTTGAAATCAGTGAGAATACTATAAAAGTAATTCTGCCGGTCATTGAAAATACTCCGGATATGACAAAAGATGAAAAAGCGGTATATCAGCTTCTTAGTAAAAACAGGCTGAAATCAATCAGTGAGATTTCGGCATCATCAGATTTTGGAAAAACAAAGGTTACAAGTATCTTAAAGGCGTTAGCAAAAAGAGGAATTGTGACAATTGAGGGAAAAGGAAGGGGAACAAAATATCGTTTATGATAAAGAAAGAAAATTACGTAAGAGGAATGCTGATGATCATTTTGTCAGCTTTTTGCTTTGCCTGTATGAATGTATGCGTGCGGCTGGCGGGCGACGTGCCGTCCGTGCAGAAAAGCTTTTTCCGGAATCTGGTGGCAGCCATATTTGCGGCGGCTGTTCTGTATAAAAACCGCATTTACCCGAAGGTAAAAAAGGAATACTGGGGGCCGCTGGCACTGCGGTGCATTTTTGGAACGATGGGAATCCTGTGTAATTTTTATGCAGTGGATCATCTGCTGGTGGCGGATGCATCGATTCTGAATAAATTGTCCCCGTTTTTTGCCATTATTTTTTCTTTTCTGATTCTGAAAGAAAAGATCAAACCGACGCAGGCGTTCTGTGTTGCTTTGGCATTCGTGGGTTGTCTCTTTATTGTAAAACCGGGATTTCAGAATGCTGCCCTGGTTCCGGCACTGATCGGTGTGTGCGGAGGACTGGGGGCGGGAATTGCTTATACGATGGTCCGTGTACTGGGTACACATGGGGTTAAAGGTCCGGTGATCGTATTTTATTTTTCAGCATTTTCCTGTGCGGCAGTCCTGCCCTGGATACTTATGAATTATGCTCCCATGACATGGGGACAGGTAGGAACGCTGCTGATGGCCGGATTGTTTGCGGCGGGCGGACAGTTTTCCATTACTGCGGCGTACACTTATGCGCCGGCAGGGAAAATTTCGATATTTGATTATTCACAGATTATTTTTGCAACATTGCTTGGCTTTCTTATTTTCAGGGAGATCCCGGATGTTTACAGTTTTATCGGTTATGGACTGATCATTCTGGCATCACTGGGGATGTTCCTGTATAACCGGAGAGCGCAGGCATAGGGATAGAGGCAGACACCGGAAAATTCATGGGATCATTATTTTAAAGGCAGAAAGAGGAGCCGCGTTCTCTTTACAAGAAAATAGAAATTCAGACAGAGTAATTCTGCATAAAAGGAGCTTCTTGTATAATTCAAATATAAGGAATTCCGAGAAAGAAGGTTGAGAAAAAAATACCTCAGAGTAAAATAAGATTACTGACTTTGCACGGTTAGTAAAAAATCTTATTGAACAGAGAGGTATCTGAAATGAATTATAACACACAGAACGCAAAAATTGCATCTATTACGGAAAAAACTTTAATCGTTGGTATTGATGTTGGAAGTGAAACTCATTATGCGAGGGCCTTTGACTGGCGGAATTATGAGTACTCAAAAAAGCCGTTTGCTTTCAACAACGATGAAGCCGGGTTTGCTGCATTTAAGGCATGGATGGAAGACATGGCAGACAAACATG
>NZ_JBQHXR010000028.1:0-31372 GCF_052063365.1 Blautia sp. HCP3S3_G3
TTCAGAAGGTTATATATTGTCGGTCTGCTGACTCCAAGAATTTCCTGTAACTCTTTTACTGTATAACATCTTTTCTCTGACATATGTCATTACCTCACATTTCATTATTTTAGAGGCGGCATTCCAAATACTCCCGCAAGTGACGGGTCATTTGGCTCTCGCGGCAGTCGCCAAATGGACATGCAAGCATGTCCGCTTGGCTCGTTGCTCGCGGAAATAAATGTCCCTCTATATATCCAAAGTTTCAGAGGGACTTATACAACATGTTTCAGTAAAAAAATGTAAAGATGAGAAAAATGGGCAAAAAGAAACCTCCGTATGAATCGAATCATACGAAGGTAACATGTTCTCATTATGTTGTATTTATTCCATACTATTCTCATTTTAAGAAACAGATAAACTGAAATTTATATAATGTATGTATGATTGTTATATAATGACTTAGGAAAGTACTAAATCCAGGGCTTGAAAGTATGCTCAGGCTCTGGATTTTTGAGCCTTGGACTTAGAACTTTCCCAAGTCATTTTTCTCAACTAGACAACCTACAAAATAAAAGCCTTCATTCAGATCAATGTCCTTTACATTTTTTAGCTTACATACAGCCAATTCATATGGTATTTTTTCAGTTCCATATTGTAAATTACTCCTTCTAATCTCTCAAATCATTCCATATAATGGTTATTATGCTTTATTCTCTATCATAGCATGCAATAATTGCAATGTTTTTTGAATCATCACACCGGATAGAAGTATTGTACAAATAGTACACATTCCAAACTTTCCGCCTAAGAACATACCGAATAGCACCACCATGGCATCAAGTGCTATACGCACATATTTGATCTGCCAGGAATGCTTTTTTGCCAATGCAAATGTTACCGCTTCATAGGAGCCTCTTCCCCAATCAGCATAAGAATAGATGGCTGTTCCTACTGCAAACAGAACAATCCCCATCAGCATCATAAAGAAATTCAAGATTTTAGTTTCTGTGTAGTGCATCAACGGCTGAAACAAATCTGTACATCCACTATAGATGATTTGATATAAAATAGTACCCAGATAAATCTGGCTGCGATCATAGAACAGACAAAAGACAATCATTCCTACTGCAACCACAAAGGATGCCTGTCCCAATGTGATATGTAACACATAAGAAACTCCTTGCCATAAAACAGCCAGAGTAGCTCCTCCAAATCCGGCATAGATTGCCAGATCTATTCCAAATGCAGCAATCACAGAACCGATTACAACAAAGATTATTTTCTTGATGATATTCATATTCTATCCCTTCTTTAATACTTTTTTCATTAGCAATGCTGAAATCAAAGCTGCTGTAAATTCTGTAAATACAAATGCTACATACACGCCATTCGCATCCCACATCTTACTGAAAATGACGGAAGCCGGAATAATCACTACGATATATCGTATTAAGGAAATGATCAATGAAAGAAGTCCCTTTCCAAGAGCTTCACACACTCCCGATGTTACAACTGACAATGAAGATATGGCAAATCCAAGACTGATGATCGTTAATGCAGTTACACCATACTTCACAATGGCAACATCTTCAGAGTAGATAGATATCAGCTGTTCCGGAAAAAGCTGACAAGCTACAGTTCCAAACAACATAATTCCTATAATAAAAACTTCTGCTGTTCCCGCGATTTTTTTCACTCTCTCCCACTGCCCTGCACCGTAGTTATAACTGATTAAAGGTCGGATTCCCTGAATGATTCCATTGGCTGACAGATAAATAAATGTCTGTAGCTTATAATAGATTCCTAAAATCAAGATATAGGTATCTCCAAAAGCAGTTAAAATTGTATTTAATGCAGAAATCAGCACGGAAGGCAATGCCATATTTAAAGTTGCCGGGATGCCGACACCATAAACACTCTTGAGTTCATTGTTTTCAAATCGTATGTATTTCCAGCTGGTTTTTGCAGGAATCGGAGTCATAAAATAAAAGGATAAATATGCAATTAGTGTGCATACCTGTCCAATTCCCGTTGCAATTGCAGCACCCTTCATGCCCATTGCAGGAAACTTCCCAAAACCAAAGATCATGATTGGATCTAATACAATATTTACAATAAATCCCACCATCATGCTGCACATCGATACTTTCATCCTGCCTACCGATTGAAAAATTTTTTCATAAGCTACAGAAACCTGAATAATAACTGTAAATAACAAAACCCAATTTGCATATTCTAACCCTAAATTTATAATTTCCTGTTCTTTAGTAAAATGTTGCATAAATGCCGGCATTCCAATGAAAAAGCATATAGTAAGTATGATTCCATGTATCATACTCAAAAATACACCTGTTGATGCGATATGGTTTGCTTTTTTCTCCTCATTTGCACCTATCGAATATGCAATCATAGCGTTCAAGCCAATTCCAAAGCCGACTGCAATAGCATTGATCATATTTTGTACCGGAAATACAATAGACAAAGCTGTCATTGCATTTTGACTGATTTTTGCCACAAAGTAACTATCTACAATATTATAAAGTGCGTTCACTGCCATAGATAAAATCATAGGTACGGACATTTGTAATACAAGCGGAACAATTTTTTTCTCTTTCATAAATTGCTGATTCATTCGATTCCTCCATAAAAAAAGACTATACGGCCTAGCTGTTTATATCAGAAACAGTGTAAACCATATAGTCTTATTATAGTCTGACGGACTTTTATTTATTTTTCAAACAATATTCTAGTAGGAAATCTCTATCTTGTCAATCTGTTTATCCTCTACAAAGCTGCTTCAACGATAACTTCCAATTTCTTACGCCAGCTTTACAAACTGGAATTTGTTTGTACAATGTTCAAGATATAACTGTTATTATGTCTTGATTAGAGTACAAACTCATATAAGAGGAACTTCCTCGGTACTCCAATATCAACATATGTGATTTCAACCTTATCCACATACTTAAATCCAAACGACATATACATTTTCTGTGGAATATCATTTCCCTCTATGCAATCAAGACGAATTGATTTAAGTTTTCTTTCCCTTGCTGTGTCTATTGCGTGTTGAACTAACTGCTTCGAGTATCCACGACCTCCATATTCCGGAAGGACACGCAAGGCATGAAGAACTACTGTCTCGTTATCATTTGCATCAATAAGCCATTTAACTGCGTGATACGCCTCATCACGATCATGATTCATAATATACGCCGCAACAATTCGACCATCTTCAATACCGATAAACTGATTTCTCTCTTTGATTGCATCTTTGATCATTTCATCTGGAGGGAAACCACCTTTATCTCCCTCCGGCAGAAAATCTTTTCCGCTCAAAACTTTACACATACCGTCATAAAACTGTCGCAATTCTATAAAATTTTTCTCTTCTGCATATCTGATAATCATAGAAATCTATCCCTCCAACTTCAAATTCATACGTGCTTTCAGCTCAACAGAAGCCTGAATTTTACAGCGCAACTGCAATTTCAGAGATGGCCACCAGAGTTGCCTCTCCACTAATCATTATACGATGGTTTTCTTCCATTCTGCAATGCAAGTATCCACCGCGCTTCGATGCCTGGTACGCATAAATTTCCTTTTTATTCAGTTCTTTTGACCAATAGTCGGCAATCTGGCAATGGGCTGAACCGCAAACCGGATCCTCTGGGATACTCAACTTCGGACAGAAGCTGCGCGATACGCAATCGGTTTCTTTTCCCATCGAAGTTGCATTTTGGATTCTTCCCTCAATACCGGCCAGAAGTGTCTGATTCGGATTCATAGTTCTGACGGTATCTTCCGAATCAAATATACATATCAGATCAAGACCCAATACCGCTTTAACCGGGCGTGCGCCGAAAGCCCTTTCCATTGCATCCGTGACTGGAATCTCCTTCAATTCGTAGGTGGGAAAATTCATCTCATACAGATTCCCATTCCGATGAATCGTCAACTCACCGCTAAGGGTATCAAATTTCACTTCCTTGCTGTCAGGCTCATAATAATTCAAGATAACAAAGGACGATGCCAGTGTGGCATGACCGCATAACTCCACCTCTGTACCCGGTGTGAACCAGCGCAGATGATACCTTTTTTCTTCCTTTACGATAAAAGCGGTTTCCGAAAGATTATTTTCCATCGCCAGTTTCATCATAGATTCTTCAGATGGCCAGCTTTCCATGACACAGACCGCCGCCGGATTTCCTGTAAAAGGTATATTTGTAAATGAGTCTACGATATATTGTCTCATTTTGTTTTTCTCCTTAAATTCCGATTTGAACAAAAAGCCCAAGGGACATTAATGCCCCTTATGCTTTTCTCTCTTCTTTTGCTGTTTCAGTTCAAACATTCGCAGTTTTTCCGCTTCTTTTTTTTCTTGGCTTCTTACCTTGCGCTCTTGCTTGTTCTGTTCCTGTTGTAATTTCAATGCCTGTTGCGATTTTGTGCCAATGCCTATTTCCTGCATCTGCTTTTTCGCTTCACGCTGCATCCTTTTCGGATTTCTTTTTATATCCTTTGCAACAGTATCAACAGCCGGACTGAATTTCAAACTGAAATAGTATTTTTGAACATATTCCTGCACTTCGTAATCTTTTGGCTCTGCACCAAAAGTCACTTTTGCCACAGATAATTTACCATCTTCGATACGTTCAAATATTCCTATCCAAAATGGTTCTTCAAAATACACTGTCAGCTTTCCACTTACTTTGTCCATAAGAATCCCTCCTAAATAATAGTTGAACAAAGAATGGACAACCCGGAGGGGCAGGTTACTTACCCTATTAGAAATAGGACGGCTGGGCTACCTACCAGCTCTAGTACATTTTTAGGTGTACATTGCGTTTTTATCTTTGTATTTATAATCAAGCCATATGGCACGATTAACTTAATTAGACAAATTCAAATTCTCATTATTCAATTCCAAACTCTTTTGCATATTTCAATATTCCACAGATATTAGGAACATCCTCTCGTAATCTATACGCCATAAAGTTTTCGCTTGGCACATCAAAAGACGGGCTTATGCCAAAATCCACCGCTGGTAAATATCCCACTCTCGGATAAAAATTTTCACTTCCTAATACAATCGAATAAGCATATCCTAATTCTTTCGCAATTCTATGTCCCTCTTTTATCAAAGCCGTTCCTATTCCTTGCTTTTGATATTCCGGTAGAACAGAAAGTGGTGCCAACGCTAAAACAGACTCATCCTCAACTTTCGCCTTTGTAAACATAATGTGTCCTGCAATTTCTCCATCTATTACAGCAACCAATGATAGCTCGGGAAAAAACGATTCGCCGGTTCTTAATGCATTTACTAAATCACGTTCATTTCCATCAGCATGTTCAGCACTATCAAATGCTCTTTTCACGACAGAATATACTGTTTCGTAATCCTTAGTTTCTTCTTTTCTTATAAACATAAAGCACCTCAAACTTCAAATCTTCTGTTGCTTTCAGTCTCTCCACAAGACTGAAAGTTATCTTACTTAAAGCTCCAGTCAGCATATGTCTCATCATGGTAATTCGGATAAGTCACATATGTGATTTCTTTTTCCTTCTGCTCTATAAGATCATACAGCTTACAATCCGAAAGGACTGTGCAGAAAGATATTTCTTCAGCTTTGCATCTCTCTATAGATTCTTCAGTAATTCCCTCATATCTACGCTTGTTGTCTATTACAACCATGACTTTTCCTCCGCAGTGGCGGAATGCCGGCGGTCTCACGGTTGTCTTCCTATCTACACAAGCTTTTTTTCCTAACATAGTCTCCATTTCCTTATACCGTTTTACCCAGTCAGAAATTGCAGCAGCTGCAGCATTTATCTCTACTGATTCATCCAGATAAAACCAGTCTGATATTCCGGTATCATCATTAAGACGATCAACGTCAGCCTTTATCGTATCCAGGTATGCTTTAAATGGTGTGTCGTTCAAAACTAATCCGAAAGATGTGATTCTGATATACGGTTCTGAAAAACCTTCCGGCAGTCTGCCTTCCCCTTCCATAAAATCCTGAAATGTTTTTTCTATTTCTGCACGTGCATCTGCAATTTTCTGTTCTTTTGATTTAAATAGTTTAAACATTGTATGCGCCCCTTTCTTCAAGTACATTACAGAATTCAATCTTACTTTCTTTAGTTTGAAAAGATATTCGCAAATTCAAATCTTCTCCTTCTTATACTCCGCTCTCTCTGTTTCTCTATCATTTTCTTACGACTGTAATTCAGTCATAAAATTGACTGCAGCCTCCAGGTCTTTTTCATTCAGATGACTTTTCGCAATACCGCCAACCAACTTAAAAGATCCGAAGGTGTCATATCTCTTACATCCAATTTGTCCGATTACTTTGGAGTTTTTTCCTTCAAAATGTTTTCAATAGACTGATAATTTGCACTTCCATCGTAGCGGTTATCCGTTCGAATTATTAGGATGTCGCGGAACGGCTCGACATCCTTGACAACTTACAGCTTGTTGTCCAGCCACTCATCGAAGCTCTTCTTTGAAATTCGACAGGCGGATCCAATTTTAAACCAGCGAAACTCCTGCTGCTCCAACAGCTTATATACCGTGCCGCGGCTGATGCCCTTGTCTATCTTTTACTTGCATTTAATTCGATTCTAACTCATTTTTAATTCGTTCCTTATCGAGTTAAAACGAGTTAGGAATTGGTTACTTTGTACTTGGAGTACTTTCCTCCACATAACAATTCTAAACGTCCTTCAGCTTGAAGCTTTTTAATAACTGCATATGCCTGCGAAGGAGTCACTTTCAGCAATTCAACTACATCCTGCTTTGTAATAATTCCATTCTGAGTGTTTGCCAACTTCATTACTAACTCAGGATGCCTGATGCTGTCTATATCTGTCTGTCGAACATACTGTATTGTTTCTTTGTTTTCACGATAGATCTTTTTACCCAGAATATAGGTTCGATCTTTTCCTTTTCCGGATGCTTCAATCAAACCAGACTCAATCATGACCTCAATTGCAGATCTAACCTTATTTTCACTCAGATTTGTCAGCTCAACAATTCGTTCAACCGTACATCTTCTTTCTGTATTAAGGACAGATAGAATCATCAATGTGTAGATTGATAATGGTTTTCCCTGCCTGTTTTGTTCTTCTGCAACAAACTTTGCAAAGGGCAAGTCTGCTTTCGCCCTTTGAATAAATAGCTTAACGGTTCTGCTGGTAGATTCAGAATAATCTGGCCAAGGCCTCCCAAAGATGATAGAACCCTCAAAAATTCTATCAATTCCTCTTCCCGTTTTCTCAGCTAAACCGATTCGTTTCATTGCATCAGCAAGTGCAGGATTACGTCCATGTGGTTCTACAGTCAGAAGATTTTTCAGATTAACTCCATCAATAAATCCACCAGGATTACTAATGATCATTCCTTCATCATCAATCAAAACTCTTACAGCGCCAAGCATAGTATAATCCCTATGACAGAATGCGTTTACTAAACCTTCTCGAAAAGCAGCCCAGTCAAATTCCGGAATTGGAATTCTAAATAATCCGTACTCAGTCTCCCTTTCTGGATTCCAGGCTTTGACGTATGTCTCATAGTTCTCAAATAATTCAAGAAGCGGTTTATTGCTATCCTCATTCATACGGACAGCCGTTCCTTCCAGGACTTGAAATGCCGATTTTGCTGTTGGTATCAGTTCTGCGATACGCTCCTCTTTTCCAATTAAAAGCATACCTGTTACTGTTGGAACATATTTACCCGCAACATCTGTAATAAGACGTAATGCAACATCCAGTTCGTTATCCGGTAAAGAAAGCAGAGTTTTTTCACCACCCGGTCTATTTTGAATGATTCGGCGAAGTCTAACTCGCTGATTTGGATCCAAGTCATCTAAAGTAGCTCCTGCCAAAGGCTGAGCAGAATAATCAAGCATTCCCAGTTCTGCAAGGCGAGATGGAATCTCATAAGAATACATTGGTATTACTTCCGGGCTTCCATCAAGTTTAATACGTCTCCTCAACATTTTTCCTGACGCAGTAGATACCACACCTCGGCTTCTTGGCACTTCAATTTTCAGAACATCTTTACCCTCTTCAGTAATTATCTCTGCCCTTACAGCTATGGGCGGAACAGTGCTATTTGCAATCAATGCAGTTACCCCTATGGGATCCTTATGTTTTTTATGAACGCCGGTAATTGATCCGTCATCTTCGACCCCCAGAAACAGAAATCCTCCAGATGTATTTGTCATTCCAACAATCTCTTCAATAAGATCATGATCTGGATAACATTTCAAATCACTTTTAAATTCAATATCTAAACTCTCCGCTTTAGGAATTGTACGCATTTCAACCCCTCCTATCCTCTAATTCAAATATAGTATAACTCGTTTTAACTCGTTTGTCGAGTTAAGCTTGTTTTTAATTCGTAATTACGAGTTAAAAAACGAGTTACCCATTTATATAAATATATCCCACCTCCTATCAAATTTATTCACAATTCGCAAATTCAAATTAATGCGTGTTTTCAGACTCACCAAAAGACTGAAATTTAATACTTTAAATTTCCTTTTTTAACATTTTCTTGAATGATGCAGTCTGTTATTTCAAACAACTTTTCAGATCCCAGTTTTGTTTTACTCTGTCTTTTATAAATTTGCTCTACGGTAACATCGTGTTCCCGCCAATCCCCACCATTATTGCTATTATTCAAGATAAGTGGTTGAATGTTATCCATAGCATGAGCAAACTTAGACTCTGCGGTTTCATATTCTTCAAACTCATCAAATAAAGCAATCAATTCTTGCGCTTGTTCTTCGGGCAATATAGCAAATATTCTCTGTTTTGCAGCATCTTCTCTTGCTTTTTGTGATTGCAATGCCTCTGCATCATAAGCGTATGTGTCACCTGCATCAATTTCAACTATATCATGGATTAAGCACATCAACATGACCTTGGCAATATCAATATCCTCGTTAGAATATTCTCGAAGAAGATATGCCATAATTGCCATGTGCCAAGAATGTTCGGCATCATTTTCATTTCTGCCGTACCCTGATAAATGTGTTTGTCTGAATATATTTTTTACTTTGTCAATTTCCAAAGAAAATGCCAACTGTTTTTCTATACGCTTGTCCATAGAATTCTCCTACAACTTCAAATCTTCTCCTTCTTATACTCCGCTCTCTCTGTTTCCCTATCATTTTCTTACGACTGTAATTCAGTCATAAAATTGACTGCAGCCTCCAGGTCTTTTTCATTCGGATGACCTTTCGCAATACCGCCAACCAACTTAAAAGGTCCGAAGGTGTCATATCCCTTACATCCAAGTTTTCCAATTACTTTGGCATGTTTTTCCTTCAAAATGTTTTCAATAGACTTATAATTTGCACTTCCACCGTAAGTACTGATTAAAAATACCACGATGCACAGATGCATAAATAATTACTGTCTTCATTTTGCCTCCCACTCCTTATTTATAGAATTCTTTTCTTCTTAAATTTGTATATGGTCTTTTTTCTCGGACTCGTTTCGATTCAGACAAATCAATATCTACATACAGAATTTGTTCCTTATCATCAGCCTTGGCAATTACGTTTCCATTTGCATCGACTACAATAGATTCTCCTGAGAAATCCATCTCTTCTTCACAGCCAACTCTGTTGCTCATTGCAATAGCCACACTATTCTGAAATGCCTGAACTCTTAATTCCCACTCGAACATATCCGAAGGTTCTGCCTTGGTATTAACTGTAGGAATCAGAATCAGATCTGCATCCATAAGTGCCTCAGTTCTAATGCTCTCAGGATAATGCCTGTCAAAACAAACTACGATCCCAATTCTTCCAAATGACGTATCAAAAACCTGAAAGCCATCGTCAGAAGGAGCATAATAATCCTGCTCGTAAAATTGCTTTGCTTGAGCAATATGCACCATTTTTTGAATCCCCTGAATCTCTCCATTCTCATTAATGAACAGACTGGCGTCATATGCTTTCCCATCTTGTTCCAGATATATATTTGGAACAGTGATAATCTTATTTTCATAGCTGACTTTCTGAAAATCCTTCACTTCTTTTGAATTTATGGATAATCGATATTCAGATACATCTCTCCCTTCATGCTGGGGAAAAAACTCTGTCAGTTGGACCTCCGGAAATAATATCAGGTTCGCTTTATTTTCAGCTGCCTGCTTGATATACTTCAGACTTTTGGCATGGTTTTTCTTCATATTACCTTCATTTTTCATTTGGGCCAAAGCTATTCGCACCTCTACTTCACCTCCACTATTTTCTTATACCATACTCCAGTTTCAAAGGTTCTAACCATTTTCGTATTTCATTGTTGTTTACTTATTCTTTACAGCCCATTTCTGTAAATCTCATTGATCACCGCCTGGGCATGTTCCATCTCTTTTTTCTGAATGATTGCATCCCGGGCACTTAAGATCGCCAGCATCTCATCCACCAAGTCTTCAATCCGGGGATTTGCCACCCGGTACAAATATCCCAGCATCCGGGTTGCGGTATAATCTGTATTCATATTTTTATAGGCTATTTCCGCACAGAACTCTTTTGGATATCCTCTGTCCAGCAAAACCTTGTATAATTCGTCCGTTCGTTCCGATGCCATAAGCAGTCACTCCTTTCTCGGTCATACTTAAGACTCCTACTGATTCGGTCCTTCACCTCTCGGCTACTATGACCTCTGCTGACTTCTGTGTGTTCAGCAACACCTTGCAGTGTTGATTACTCCTTTCAGAGCGTATCACACAGATCTCCCTAGGTACCACACGTTTCCTTCTCTCCATCCATCTGCCACATCTATCATGCATGATTCCGTGTAGTTATGGGGCTTTGACTTGTAGAGCAGCCTTACCCTCATGCATAACCTCATATGTGATTTCTGTTCGTCAGACCAGAGATTTGCCCATGGGTTAGTATGTTCCCCACATCCAGCTTCCTTCAGATTCCACCTCACGATGGACACCCTTGCTTTCGGCTATATCCTTCCCACTACCGGGTGGATTCAGGACTTGCACCTGTTGGAAACGTGCGCCGCTAGGCGCACTCTAAAAAAAGCCTGAGGTCAGACCCCAGGCTTTTCAAAAAGTTATCTCATTCCTCAGTTTCCTCAGTTTCCTCAGTTTCCTCAGTTTCCTCTGCCGGCTCCATATAGAATACAAACTCTTCATCCATAATGGTAACTGCCAGACTCAACATACCGTCTTCGTGAAGTCGGGTACTCCATTCTGTATCTTCAGAATATTCATCCTCTGCGGGAACAGTAAAGGTCAACGCTCCATCCTTCAGCTCCCCTTCAAGATCCGGAAGTTCCCATTCACCAAACATATCGCCTCCTGCCATGGTAAAAGAAACCTTGTTATCTTTGATGCCAAGTTCTACTTTTTCCATCTCCATCATTTCCAGAGGCACTATCATTCCAAAAGTAGACAGTTGTGTGCCTGTCCAGTCTCCTGCAAATTCTTCAATAGTAGCATCGGTGCGAATCTCTGCCGGAACAAAGCCTGCTGCAGCCTCCGGATCACGGCTGAAAAGCATTTCCATTCCATCCATATCGGCATACAGCGTTTCTCCATCATATGCGAAGCTCATTTCATCTTCTCCGCCCTTGTCCATAATGACAGATTCCCCGTCAAGTTCCCATGTACCGGTTTGCGGCTCTTCCCCTTCTTCTTCTTCAAACGCTTCCATTTCCATGGTGTATTCTCCGTTCTCATCCAGAATCAGAGTCATCGGCATTCCATATAAGTTTGCATACCATTCTCCTGTCACATCTTCCTCTGCTGCAACAGTAAAAGCTGCGGTCACCGTAAGTGCTGCCGCCAATAAAAATGCTAATCTTTTTTTCATACAAATCCTCCTTATTTCTTTCCGGCATTTTGCCCGTCGATTTGACCGTGTGGATTGTTTTACCGGCTCTCTCCCACACGGCAAAGAGAGCTTCTGTCTTTCTTCATCAGTTCAGAGGATGGAAATGTGTTACATACATTCATATCATTCCATCACCCCTGTCCTCGCTTTTTTGGTGTTCTCATCCGCTACCAGTACAATTTTGCAGCCCGGACTTTGTGCTTTCACGCCTCTTGATTAATAAAACATATCATTCCGGCTCTGCCGGACAACCTTACAAAGCATCAATAACCGCTGAAAGATAAGTGGAAGAAACAGAGCCATAGATGAAACTGTCAATCAGCCCGTCCTTCTTCGCCTGACGCACCTTGTCCGCCAGCTTTTTTTCGGTGTTCTCATCCACTACCAGTACAATTTTGCAGCCCGGACTTTGTGCTTTCACTTCATTTCGAATTTCCATGCGTCCCTCCAGCTTCCACGACGTGTAAGCTGTGACCTCCATGATAAGAATATTCGCTTCCGTAAAAGCGCACATATCTGTGGTTTTGGCAGGGCTTTCACTTTGATACACCTCAAAGTCCGAATCAAAATTCCGCAGAGCCGTTGCAATAGCGTCGGCAAATAAAGCATTTTGCATATCAACAACAACTCTCCGCATGAAATCACCTCCGTTTCAAAATAAATAATCGGTAACACAGACTTGCACCATAATCATTATAATAGATTTATTTCCATTGCACCCTGTACCTAAGTACAGGTTTGAGCACTTTTTTCAAAAAAGTGTGTGAAAAAACCGGCTCCAAAGGAAGCCGGGACAGAATGATAAGGTTTCGGTTATTTGGTTGTGGAAAACTCCTGTTCTTCTGGGATGTTCGGAACGATAAATTTCTTATTTGTTACTGCAATGGCAAGCCGGGTTCTGTTGGCATATCCGGTTTTTGATAAAATGTTGGAAACATGGTATTTGACGGTTCTTTCCGCAATGTCCAGCTTGTCGGCGATTTCATCGTATTCCAGTCCGTCGCAGATAAGCCGCAGTACCTCGATCTCCTTTGACGTCAGCTCCGTGCTTTCGGCCAGTCCCAATTTCACCTTCGGCGTTTCATTGGGAAAAAGATGCTCGCCTGCCATGGTCCGGTCGATCACGTCGATCAGTGCTTCCGGACTGATATCCTTATACCAGAAGCTGTCAACCCCGGCTGCTCTGGCACGTTCAAGGTAGCTCACCTCAACCATGGATGTGACAATGATGATCTTGATATTAGGAAACTTCGCCTTGATTTCTGCGGCAGCTTCAATGCCGTCCTTGTTCCCCGAAGTGCAGACATCCATTAAAATCAAATCAATGTGCTGCTGACAGCATTTCAAAAAAGCAATATCCGCTCCGTTGAGACTGGCGGCCAGCTCATATCTGCCGCTGTCAGAAAGCGTCCGCTCCATGTTTTCACGAGGCATCCGCTGATCCTCTACAATGAGAACCCGTTTCATTCTGTACCCTCCTTATATCACCGGGAGAACCACGGTTAACGCAAAGCTCGGCTTCGACTGTATTTCCATCGTACCGCCGAAGTCTATGATATGACGGTACAGGTTGTGAAGTCCGCCCTTTGGAATAACCTCAGTTTCAGGAGATCTTCCGTCGTTTGTAATCTTCACGGAAACGCTGTCTCCCTTTTTCTCCGCCGTGATATGTATTGTTGTTGCTCCGGCATGACGCACGCTGTTTGTCAGACATTCCCGCATGGCAAGAATCATAACATGCCGAAGTTCCTCCTGCTCAGGCAAATCTCCGGACAAATTTACTTTTATGCCGATTGCCTCGGCATCATGCAGGAATCTATCCAGTTCGCTGCGCCCCCTCGGATATGCATTATCGTATTTTATGGCGCTGACAGCCTGTCGGAACAAATCCATGGCATTTGCCTCTTCCTCCGTCCGATTGTGGTGGAGAATGTGCCGTATAGCAATCAGTCCCGCTCCCATATCGTCATGCAGCTTCGTCTTGGCGGACAGCACTTCCTTTTCTCTTGTAAGAATCAGAGCATTGTCGGAAAGCCATTTTAATTCGCGGGAAATAGCATTCAGCTGCTTGATCTGCGCTTTCAGCTCAAGATTTTTATTGTACAGCTCAGTGATATCCGAAAATACGGCTTCCGTATACGTGGCGCCGTCCGAAGCTTTCACCTCGCTCTGCCGATAACGCCATGCTTTTCCGTCAGGGAAAAGATAGGTCTGCCTCTCCCAAGAAAGCCTGATCACTCCGCTACACGCATCACAGTCTGACAGTGCATCCTGCAGTTCTGCAAGAGTTTGAAGATCACCCTGTGAAATCGTATGGAATAAAGAATCCATTTGCCTGTTGCACAGCTTAACGCGACCGGACGGTGCGAAATAGCATATACCGCTTGGCAGCATATCCAGAGCCTGTTTGATGGAATCGCGGCCAAGCGCCTGTCTCCTTAATCTGCACAGCCCTGCAATATCCCATATCATCAGAAAATCTGCCGCAAATGTAATGCACCAGAGCAGCCACATAGGAAGCGGCAGCCATGTCTTGTACTGTAATCCTTCGTTTATCTGTGAAGAAGCATCCGCTAACACTGACAATAAGATAAGTAAGAACAGAAATACGGACAGATGCAGATATTTTTTCCACTTGTCACGCTGTCTTCCGTAAGCTGTCAGCTGCAGGAAAAGGGATAAAATCAGGGTAAGGAACAAGGCAACCAACAGTATCGTTTGTGCCAAAGCAGAGGAAAGATAAAAATTTTTCATGCCTGTTCACCCACCTTTCCGATACGCAGCGAAAAGCGCCATACGCCTTCCTCACAAGTGCAGGTGTCGGCAAGCATAGACAGCGCCGACAATTCGCTTTTGCTTTCTGCCTGCAGATAAAAGATGACGGCATCTTCAATACTGCGGGCTTTCAGCCAGACAAAGCGAAGGTCATCCATCGCAGCTTCCGTCACAGCTTCAAAAAAGTCATATACACGAATCGCATCCCGGATATCAATGCTGTTTTTGCCCGGAATATCAATGGCACACTCCACACCCATAAGCTCTAAATTGGCAAAGGATTCATCAAGACAAGCTGACAGTTCGACGGTATCCGTTACATTGGATTTTTCACCGATAAACATTAAATTCCCCCGGCGTTTTATGTATGCACCGATCACCGCCGCTTTTGCAAGCAGACTGCGGCGAATATCCGGGGCGGGTTCCGCCTCATATTGCGTCAGCAGCTGATCGAGCAGTTCGATTTGATGTGCGGTTTGTGCCTGCAGCCGGTCATACAGTCTGTTCTTTTCCCGAACTGTGTTGATCTTTACCTTGGTTTTATAGTTTTCCTGCTCCACATCATTGCTTTCCGAAATCGTTTTTCTGTTTTCCTCCAACTTTTCCAGCAAAGCGGTAATATCTGTAATATCTTCCTGCCACAAAACATAACCGCCATCGATCTTACTGCTTCTGAGCAAAGTGTTGTTATCCAGCATTGCCGCGTTCTTCTCTGCTGAGCGCATCATATCCGCCGTCAGCGCAAGTGCGTTTGAAGAGGAATAACGGGTATGCCAGTCTGAATCTACGATCTGCGCTCCTATGGCCCCGGCTTCAAACAACTCTTTGTAACCGGTATTGGTCTGGATCAGTCCACACTGAATACAGCATTCCAATATTCCGGTGAACATCAGACACTGCGCTGCCGTGATGTCTCCGCCAATAAGCTGCATCCATTCTGCACCGCTGACATATATCAAGGCATATCCGATAGAACATATTAGCAGCAAAAACGGCAGATATTTTTTCCTTTGCGAGTGCCGGCACTTGATTAACATGATAATAAATGCCGCTAAAGCACAAAGAATCTCCCACCCGATTACGAAATAATATCCGAATGTATATCCATTGTTTTTGTCCGTCCATACCTCTCCTTCCGGGAAGGAAAAGACAAGCTGATGGAGATCATTGGTAAGCACCAGCAGCAGACAAAGCACCGTAGGAATATATAACAGCAGCGTCGTTTTCGATAACCTTGCGTTCGCGGGCCTGCCCAGTGAGACGGCTACAAACACAGAAAACAGCGGGATAAACAGCATTGGCAAGTAGTACCCGTACCATAACTGCCGCTTTATTTCGGCATCAGCTGTAAAAAAGTAATTCGTTGTACGGATCACAAACCAGAAAACCAATAAACAGGAAACGGCTATGAGATAATGGCGAACCTGTACCTGAATGATCCGTTTACTGACGGATATTCCCCATCCGATATAAAGGGCGATATAGATCAGCGAGCGGACGATTCCCCCCGGAACAATCAATATATCAAACTTTCCCAAAACGCGTAAAATAATAGCACAGAAAACCATCACGGCTACAAGAAAGCCTGTTTTGTGATTCTGTTTAGTCATGCGGGAACACCTTTCAAAAATGTTTCATTTTGAAAGGAGCAGTTATAAAACTGCTCCTTTTGCATAAAAAGTAAACTTTTATGCCATTCCATTCATATCATTTACATCAATAGGGTCTCCACAATTGGGACAGAATTTGGGAATCGGACCGGGCTCGCTGGGAGTCCATCCGCACTTATCACATCGGATACCCGGGCCCTGCTGATATCCTCCCATCTGAGACTGCTGGCCATACATGCCACTGCCCATCATCTGGGGCTTCTGACCATAGGGATTTCCGGTAAGGGCTGCCACAATCTGATTTCCCGTATTTTCCAATTCCATGATTTTTCTGCGCTCATGCTCATCCACAGAAAAACTGCTCAGGCTGAAATCCATATCATCAAACCATGGAGAATTGATTCTCAGTTTGATTTTGTAATGATAGGAATAGGTATATCTTGGCGGTGTATAGCTCTTCGTATTGCCCTCTTTGTCCTTATAGGTCTCCTCATGCCGGTTTTCTGTAACTTCGAGCTTGCAGCTTACAACCTGTGACAGGTCCACAATATCAGGATTGTTTTCCACACTCATATTCGAAGCCACTGCAAACTGTCCCTTGGTATCATCCAAAAATACATGGTAACTGTCCCCGGCAAACTCTCTGGTCACCCGAAAGGCCTGTACCTTAGCTTTGTTCGCTTCCCGATAAGCCAACTGCCGTTTGATATCCTCCACAGTACTGTGCCGGCGTTCTTCGAACCAAGGGGAAAGCTTTTTGGCACATTCTTTGCAAAGATTTCCGTCATCTAATTTACGATTCCCCAACAAGCCGATCTCACCACCGCAGATATCACACACCTTTTTTTCAAACATTTTTCCAAACAAACCCATCTGCTTATCCTCCAATTCCATTATTTCATGTACGACAATCTATCCCGGAAAGTTTCTTTGATATTGCTATTTTATCAATTTTTTCCTTTTTCCACAACACCCATATTGGATATTTTCCCCATATAAAGAAATGATTTATACATTACATCCACGCACTTCTGTTATTGAAAACGTGGATAAAATGATCAACTGCGGCAACCCCGCCTTTGGCGGGGCAATGTACGGCTGTCCTCGATGTGGAAAGCTCAAATTCGTACCCTTCCGGTGCCACAGCCGATTCTGCCCCACCTGCGGGAATCTCTATGCCATGCAGCGTACTACCTCTATGTCATTTAAACTGGTCAACGTCACCCACCGCCACTGTGTTTTTACCATTGACAAGAATCTCCGCCAGTTTTCCCTTGATGACCGGACATTGCTTGACTGCCTCTTTCATGCCGTGAACAGTGTTGTTTCCCAAATGTTTTACAAGCAGAACAAGTCCCTGAATTTCACTCCCGGATTTATCATGGTGCTCCATACCTTTGGAAGGAATCTGAAGTGGAATCCACATATCCATTATGACAAGCTTTACATAGTCTCCACGTACTTGAATTGTACTAGCCATTATTCCTCCCTATTATTATCATAATACACGATCATTGCTATTTCACTTCATTTGTATTGACTACGACAGCCGATTTAAATACGAACATATCCAGTTGCCGGCCCGGCACCTACTTTTGCGATATATCCACTTTTAACCAGTTCCGTCAGGGTTCTTTCTACAGTTACTTTGCTTATATCCGGACATAACTCCATGATTTCTTTTTTGGTAATTTTCCCTACCTTATTATCAATCACTGCCTTTATACGATCCGGTTTTGAAAGGCTTCTGTTTTTCAGGTGCTCTACACGCCCCTCAAACTCACTGTATGCTTTCAGAATAATTCCCAGATAATATTTTACAAATGACTCATATCTGTTTTCATTCTCGTGCCATCCATTAGAACTTTCCTGTAATGCCTCATAATAAGTTTCTTT
This sequence comes from Blautia sp. HCP3S3_G3, assembly GCF_052063365.1. NCBI lineage: Bacteria > Bacillati > Bacillota > Clostridia > Lachnospirales > Lachnospiraceae > Blautia > Blautia sp. HCP3S3_G3. The sequence goes on from NZ_JBQHXR010000028.1 coordinate 18,137, forward strand.
TGTCTTTTCAATCAGCATTTCAATACTGACATACTTTCCAACAATATAGCCGGCTTTATAAAACAAAAGAAGTGTTAACAGGCGGCTCATTCGTCCATTTCCATCATTAAATGGATGGATACACAGAAAGTCAAGAATAAACATAGGGATAAGGAGCAACTTATCTATTCGATCTGCTTCCCATGCTTCCAGAAAATTTGTACAAAGTTCATTCATAGCTTCTGGAGTCTGAAATGCCGGAACTGGGATAAAACGTGCTTTTTGATGACCTTCTGCATCTGTTTCTGCAATTACATTATCCGAATTTTTATAATTTCCACCAGCATTTCCTCCGGAATATGAGTATAAATCCCGATGCAATTGTAAAATAATATTTGGTCTCGGATTAATATACTCATAGCTTTCATGGATCGTGGAAAGCACTTCCCGGTATCCGGATATTTCCTGTTCAGACCGGTTACATGGTTCGGCTTTCTGTCTTACTAATTCTTCCAAACGTTTGTCGGTAGTATAAATACCTTCAATCCTGTTAGAAGCCCCTGTACTTTGAATCAAAGCAACTTCCAGCAGAGTTTTCAATTCGTCTGTATTGGCTTCAAGGAACAATTCCTGCTTACCTTTATTCTCATGAATGCTTCCCACCATCTGAACAATTTCAGGTTTTAGCAATTGCTCCGGAGTTTTTATATAATCAAAACTTCTCATCGAAATCTCCTTCATTTCAATATTATCTCCATCATTTTACCATCAAATGATGGAGATATCAATTGGCATGATGGAGATATATTTTTAACATTCCTTTTAACAAAACCAATTTTTCCACTATAATTACACTATTTTTTCACTATTTTTCACTTCATCGTCTTCGTAAGTGAAGATAGCAGTACCGCCATCTCTGGATTGGAAAGAACCTTTGCAAGCAGGTCTGCATCCAGTTCCTTTAAGGCCGCCTTGCTCACGTGCTGAGATTCCTTATTAATGAAAAGATATGCCCGCAACATTGTACGGGCATAATCTATCTCACATTATTTGCCGCTTTCGTAAGCAATGCGTGGAGTATTGCCTTTCAGATTCTTCAACGCTTTCTGGTGATCTGCGAGGATCGTACCAGCAGCCTAGGAACAAACTCTTCTTCAAAATTGACCTGAACTTTTATTTTTTGACCGAAAGAAAAGAGACAGCATCAGACTGTCCCTTCATCTATCATTCTTATTCAGTTTTCAATTTCCCTCCAGAGTTCTTGCCAATGAAGTAAGCAACGCTGTCAATGCCGGATTACCAAGTACCTTAGCCAGAACTTCCGCATCAACACCTTCCGGTACCTGCAGCATTTTACCATTGCCTGTTTCATGGATCTTCGGATCCAAATTCTTTTTTGCATAGAATGCTTCCTCAAACAGGATTACATTCTGCTTTCGATCTTCATACAGTGGATGTTGAACCAACTCCAATCGCATCTGCAATCTCTCTCACCGTTGGTGACCAGCCTTTCTTGTCCTGACAGTCCTGGATGAACCAGAACACCTCTGCCTGTTTATCTGATAATCGTACTCTTGACATAATTTCGCCTCCTGTTTCTATGATAAAATACATTCCGTAACCAGGCTAAAAATATCCAACTGGGTGTACGGTGTGGGTTCCCATCGCATCCAGTCCCGCAAGTGCCGGGTCCTTCAACATGAATGCTTTCCAAAATATTAATTTCCTTAGTATGTAACTCAAACGCAATCGAATGTCTGTCATTACCAGCAGTAGTGATAATAAAGTGAAGCGGATTCTGACGAGCATCAGAACTATACTTGGTTAATACGTCATATAGCTGGCGATTCGGCTGTGTATGAATTTCATCGAACACAAGTCCCGAAATCGAAAAGCCATGTTTGCTTCCAACCTCCGCTGACAATACCTGATAAAACCCGGCATTACCATAATTGACAATTCGTTTTGTGGCTGACATCAGCTTGCTTCTTTTCATAAGAGCAGGTGACATTTCCACCATCTGCCTTGCCACATCAAATACAATAGATGCCTGCTGCCTGTCTGCTGCAGCACCATACACCTCAGCACTTGGCTCATTATCCGCATACAATAAATAAAGAGCGATAGCTGCTGCCAGTTCTCTCTTACTTACCTACCTTCTTACATATTTCAACAAACGCTGTACGGAACTGTCTGTTCCCATCAGGCTTTGCAATTCCAAAGATATCTCTAATCAACTGCTCCTGCCACGGCAATAACCAGAATCTTTTTCCTGCCCATTTGCCTTTTGTGTGGCAAAGGTTCTCAATGAAAGTAACCGCCCTGTCAGCTTTCGCCTTATCATAATGAGATGTCGGAAGCATAAATCTTGTCGGCCGATAGTTTTTCAGCTTGGGATAATCCTTAGGTCTTGTTTCTTTTGCCATTAACCATCACCCCCAAGTAATGCCTCCATCTCATCTTCCGTTTCCTTCCCTTTGCTGTTACCGGCAATGATTCTGCTTCGTGAGGATGGAGTCAATCCAAACTCCGACGCGGCCTGCAGCATCAGCTTCTGATTGGTATTTGCAATTCCAACCCAAGGTGTCTGCTGCTGATATCCTTTATCAGTCTCAAAAGTAGAGCCTCCGGAAGTAATATGCTCCTGTGCTTCCTTCCATCTTGCATATGACTGACAGTATGCAGCAAAGGCTGCCATATCCACCTCTGTAAGAACACCCATCTGATTCATCAGTTCAGCCAGACGTTCCCATTCCTTCTTTGCTTCCGGCATTAACCAGTCAGGACAAGCAGGTATTCCCTTTGCCGGAACCGGTTCTTTGCTATTCAGTTTTCTTTTGCCCGGATTGCCTTCCAATTTCTTTACTGCCGTAGGCTTTGGCTTTCTTCCAGCCATCGGAATCCCTCCTTCCTCTTTTTTTTGCATAATAAAAGGACCATACATATCTGCACGATCCCTATTACTAATTTTATGTAATTACATCCAGCTTTTTGTTTCTTTACTCCATGTATGCTCAAAGGAATTATCGTTATGAATTGAATCCACGATGGGCAGCAATAATTCTTTTAGTAGTTGCATAGTTTCTTCAAATTCGACTTTCACCAGTGCTTTCTTCTTTTTGATAAAGGCTCTCCATCTTCTCTGCCTTGTCTCATCCTTGGTAAAATCATCATCAAAAGCTGCAATATCATCAAAACCGGTCCCTCGATGGGTAAAGGTCTCTACAATCGCATTCTTTAATTCCACACCATTAAGATAATATCTGTCAGCCAAAACATAGATATCATAGAAATCCTTATATCTACCATTTGCAAGGCCCAGAGAAACAAAAGCCTCAAACTTTTCTGCTATGACGGAGTAAATAGAATAGGCATATACTTGCGGAACCTCCATATCCAGCAGAACCGGGAACTCCATTTTCACTCTTTCTGGATACACCACATCACCAAAACTGTCTGAAGTTACCCATGTTGAAATACCTACTCGTAATTGATCCAAAATCCTGTTTACTCTCTCTGCTATTAAATAATAATCTGGAACATATTTAAGTAACTCCACTTCTTTTCCAGAACGAATAATTCTTGTTTTTTCCATAATAGGTATACCCGCCAAAACTCTTATTGATATCTCTTAATCTGTCCATTGTCCATAACCGAAATAGGATCTCACCATATAAAAAACGATGAGATCCTACGAGTTTATGTCATATTATTTATGACATGTGTTTTTGTGGTTTGCTAAGGTTGCGCCAGCTTTACTTTTCGCAGATTTGCTAGAGGAATTACTAGCAAGTGTTTTTCCAGCTGCGCCAACTCTGCCACCATGATGGACAGTTTTAGCCATGTTTTATACCTCCCTTCGCAAGTTCTCCTTGCTAAAGGAATGTCTCTTTGATATAATTAATTTGCGAAGTTAATACGTCAAAGAGAAATCTTTGGCAAGGGATCAGCCGGTGGTTATACCCGGCTTTTTCTATTGTAAAGACAAAAGTCTGAACAATCTAAGCGGAAGCAAGCATATTATGAATATAGTCCATAATACCAGTCTCCGTATTTAAATCATACTTTGTTCTTACGGATACAAAGTAATCCTTAATTGCCTCTTTTGAGATTTCTTCCTGCGATGGCTCGTTCTCTGAGTAACCTTCACGCGCATCAATCCATGGATTTTCTCTATGCGTTATTTTCTCAAGAACCTTTCCACCATACATTCCAAATGTGTTAACAACCAGATCAATCACTTCTCTTTCTTTTTCATTAAGATTAGTGGACTTTCCTTTTAGCAACTCGAATCTCGGGTCATCAATAGGATCATATCTGAAGCTACTGAACATATCATAAATCTCAGCATATACAGGTCCATGAACCCATGCCTGGCAATTGTCATCAAATAATGGGATCTCGTATTTTGAAAAATATAATCCCTGAACAAAGTATAGTATTTTTTGCAATGCTAATGGTGTTACTTCTCCTAACTGTTCAAAAATATAGGATATCACCATCAACATCTTAGATGGTACGCTAAATAAAGCATCCAGTTCCTTTATCGCAGACACAGCTTTCTTATATGCTGCATCCGCAAGTTTATCCCTGTTGCTTTCTAAGAGTTCACGCATTACCTTTGTATCAGATAATGCTGCTCTCATTGTATCAGAATACTCTTTTGAAGGAATCTGTCCTGCAAGATATCGAGCAATTGTAACTTCTCCAAACCCCAATGCCATGGATAATGGGGCTTTTCCTAAGCTATAAATTTTACCCAGTTTTTCAATTTCATCAGTCGAAATAATACCTTCAGCTTTTCGAAACTGTTCATCAATCTCTTTTGCATTGTAATCAAGTATTCCTTTTACACCTACTTCACATCCGCATTCTTTGCAGTGTGCTGTGGTAATTAAAAACTGATACTCCTTTTCTCGAATGGTTTTCGTTATAGGTGTTTTATGGAGTGCATATGCTGTCTCTTTTCTGCACTCCATACAGAATGTTCTCCTTCTTCCTGCCATTTTGTTTTCCTCCTAAGATTCCTATATCTATTTAAAATAATATGATAACGGGTGCTCTTGTTCGTGGAAAGAAATAACGAATAAATACTGGTCTGAAATTTTGTTGAACTTAATATAAAGTGATACTGTTCTTTCCTTATCTCCAAACCTCTCTAATAAATCTATATCTTTACCGAAAATGTATAATATCTCATGTTCCATGCCTTTATGATCATTTGGTACGGCAGTGGAAAAGTCCATCGGTGTCAAACTTTTAATAATATCTAATTCTTTCTCTTCTGATATTACATAATCGGTTAAAAGCTTCCTATTTTTAGGGCGAGGAGCAATCTGATACTTTCCATCATCGATAGCAGCCCACACGCCCTGAAGATATATCTCAATATCTTTTTTATCAAAGTGCATATATAATTATCCTCCTCACCTGTCACATGATTGGATTTTTACATTTTTCTATCATCATGATACCAGTGAAGATTTATAATGTCAAGGGTATATGATGGATTTTTTGCTTTTTTCTATCATTATACAAATTCGATAGCACTTACAACTGCTTACAATTCCTGCCCTTTATCCTTCTTCACCGCCTTCTCCACAGCTTTCTCTGCTTTCTTTGCAACGCTCTGCTGTTTCTTTTCTCCCAGGCGTTCATGAATACTCTTCTTAGCAGCCTTTGTTTCTGCTTTTTCCTTCTCGAGCCGGGATGCACGTTTCTCCGCATTTTCCATGACCGCTTCCTTGCGGTCATAATGCTGGACGTGATCGGATAAGCGATCCTCTCTGGATACTTCTGTCCGGTTAATCTGCTGTACCATGGCAGAAAGTTCTTTCAACTCAATATCCACAGCTTTCGGCACTACAATCACCTCATGACAACTGGAAGGAAGGATATAGAAATCTCCTCCTACGATTTCTCCGATCTGCTGCATAATATTTTCCTGAAGGATTAAGCCGGCACCATCGATTTTAGCACTATTGGAAAGGCAGTACATGCCCATACCGGCTCCATGATCAGGATTACCATCTAAAAGGTTCTTCGGTTCTACACCAAACATCATGCTCTCCATCATGTTTCCCATTTCACAGAACATCGGATTACGATTCATATCTGCAGCCAAAGCATCCTGATGGAGCTGATCCACGCTGACTCCCCACGTCTTAAGAAGATCCTGAGTGACTGCCATACTGGCCGTTCCCTCTTCTGTTTCCTGAAGATTGACATGATAAGTGGCAGAGAAATCACTGTGCTCTGTGTGCACAAGATTGGCAAGTCTTTCCTGGTTCTCCTGTGTATCACAAAGACGGATCTGGAGACTTTCCTTTACAGCATCATAATTCATAATCTTCTGTGCCACCTCCGGACCAATTCCCGGCGTGTCGTATTCAATACGCATATCTGCAATATCTCCTACAATCTCATCGATATTTTTCCCGTTCTGGTAATTGTTCCAGAAGTTCTCAATATAAATATTCGGTACCACATGCTCACCGGGCTTTGCAATGGAAATGCCGGTAAGATGTGTATCATTGTTTTTTATCACCTCGTTGAAAGTGATTTTCGCATCTGCATAACTCTCAGGCAGAAAATCCTTAATGGTCTCCTGCAGATACTGCTGAAATTCTTTTCTGTTCATCATATGTTACTACCCCCTTCTGATCATGTGACGGTTCGGAAATTTTCTGGAAATTGCTCTTTCCGCCAGTTTCTGATAAGCCTTCATACGGCTTACTACCTTCATTTCGTTCTCATGCATATTCTTTTTATTCTCGGTTTTTCCCATAGTTCTCATAGATAAATCCTCCTCGATTGTTGTATTGATTATGTTCAAAATGTCCTTTCAGACTTTTGATAAAATGCTCGACAGTGTCGAATGAATTGAAAAAGGCACCCTCCGGAATAATTCCAGAGAGCACCTTCATTGATTTAGGATCAGATACTTCTTAGTCCTCTTTCTTATTCAGTTTTTTCTTCTTTCTGCTTCCAAAAAGAATACCGGCTACCATACTACCCGCAGCCAGCATAAGTGCGATTGGAATCCAAAGATTGGTTTCATCTCCTGTTTTGGGATTGCTTCCCGGAGTGCTAGGAGTGCCAGGATTTTCAGGAGTCTTTTCCTTATTAGTCAGGTTCTTTGTCACCTCGATAATCGGTGTGTTCTGATCCACATATTCAAACACGATCTCGTGCTGTGTGGTATCGAGAGTATAACCGTCAAGGGCCTTTGTCTCTACCAGATAATACTTGATCGGATCACCAAATTCACCGTTTTTGTAAGTAGCGATCTCATAGAGGCCGCTTTCTGCATAACCGGCTGCATCTGTCACAAGCTTCTCAAGTACTTTGCCATCACTGTCGCGGAGCTCGAATTCTACACCCTTCAGTGGTTCTTCGTTATCTGCGTCCGTTTTATTGATGATGACCTTACCCTTGGCCGTATCATCTTTCATCCACTCACTATTTTCGATAGACTAAATGGAGAATATATCGAAGGTATTTTTGTTTCTGGCGAAATACAGTCGCAAGGTATAGGTAAACTGCTGCTGAATTTTGTAAAAGATAGAAGATCTAAATTGTCCTTAAATGTGTACCTGAAGAACACACAGGCAATACATTTTTATCAAAGAGAGGGTTTTATAATCCAGTGCGAAGGTTTGGATGAAGCTACCGGCGAAAAAGATTATGTAATGATATGGCAACAGAAATAAAAAATTCAGTTTGACGAACTGGATAAATCGGAATTACTCAAAGTCCCTTTGCCAATCGAATGGAATATAGCCACCTTCAACAATTAAGCTCTGATTGTTCTCAATAGCAGTTTTTATCATTTCACGAACAATCGGCCACAAGTATTCGGTTAATTCATTATCATCCATAGGGGTGAGTTCTGTGTTTCCGCTACGAATTAAACCCATTTTAAGGGGTTAATTCCGAACCACGAAAAGGTCAGCCCTTTCACTTGTATTTTGACAACTAAATAAATCATTCACTAAGACTTTAATTCTGATGATTTAAGCCACCTTATCGGGTACGCCGTGACTTCTGCATTGCAGAACAGCGAGAACTCCCGGTATAAGTAATAGGTTGCCCCTGTTACGGCGATGACAGTCAGAAGGATAATGATACTTCTCTACGGAGCTGGCGGAGTACCCGGCAGAGGTGAAATTCCTATGATACAGATTAGCAGTCTGTTCCTTAGTGACTTCCCGTGAGCTTTTGCTCGGCAAGGAGTGTTAAGAACAAGTTCATAAGTAATAACTTTTTCATTTTTCACCTTTCAAATTTACACACTCTTGTTTAATAAGCTGATAAACATGATCTATTTCGTTTTTATCAGCATAGATCGTAGTTAAAAGAAGAAAGCCTCTCATTGAAATGGAATCCGTATCTTTATCAAGTCTTATATAGCTGACAGTCTTAAGATCGATATGTGAACCTATTCTTTCATTAACAACCATTTCATGAGACATTGGCACATAATTCCTGTCGACTTTAATCCAGCCCCTTTCAAGAACATATTTATAAACATAGCCCTTTCTATACCATATAAGAGCAATAAGAACCGCTAAACCAAATAAAGCCACTATCATCCCTATCAACCATAAATTTTCGATCAGCGTACCAATCAAATCATGGGGATCGGCAATAAACAAGGCAAAACAAATGATCAAGACTGTAATGCCCACAATATAACAAGCCACGAAACAATACTATTGTATAGGGGGGTATGCGTATTGAAAAGAGTATATGTGAAGTATTGTAAATATTTCCTTTTGAGTCTGTTGGTAATGGTGACAGGCTCGCTTGCGGCATGCGGACAGCAGAAAACAGAGTCTGAACCGGAACCTGAGTCTGAATCAAAAACTACGAATACCACAGTGTTTCCGGTTAATTCCATTCTGTATTTCAACGACGATGAGGGATCTGCAGAATTGATTCAGTATTTCCAGGACGGAAACGTGCCTGAGGAAGCGAATGTCTTATACGATCAGATGGGAAGCAATCCTGAGATTACAATAACGGATGCCGAAACAATCAAGGAATTGTACAAGTATCTTGGCATGGTAAAAGTTGACGGAGAAACAAATGAATCCATTACCGACTGTTATCATTATGTGGAGTTCAAGCTGGCGGATGACCATTACATATACTATTCCTTTGAGGGAGAGAACCTATGGAGCTATGGCGGTAAGAATTACAGCATCAGCAACAGCGGCAAGCTGTTTGATTTGATAAAAGAACTCACCGATGAATATGCTCAATAGCAGGAGATCGAAGAAACAACGCCGGAGCAGAGTGATGGCGGAAGTTTGTATCAGGAAGTAATCGATGGAAATATACTGATTGAATATCCTTCCGGATGGAAGGCGCAAAGTAGCGGTGAAAAGTATGTGAATATGTCAGCGATGCATATGGTGATCAACATGAGGATGAAACAACATATTTTGAATTTATACATGCAATTGAAAGTATGAAGATTAAGACAGAATAAGAGATTTGATAAAGATAGCACCCTGGAGATACAGACTCCAGGGTGTAAATTATTTGCAAACAATTTTATCCAGATGTAATTAAAGGTTATTCCACAACAGGTGGAATGAAGGTTTCAATGGCATTGACCAGTTTTGGATGATAAATCAAAAAATGAATCGAAGGAGCTTTGCCTTTGGATATCATAGCCCATTTTCCTTCATGGATGATGATCTGTGAATACACTGGCATCCTGTACATATTCCAGTATATGGAAGTTATCCACCGTCTTAATAAATAAAGTCCTTTTCTTCACCAATATGCACCGCACCTGCCATGCGGTTCCATAATCGCCCTTTAGATGGCTATATTTTTTCAATTCCGGATAGGCATGAGCAGGGAGCATTTCACCATGGGTGTAGATATTAATTCCTTTATCCTTTGTCTGTTCCAAAAGAATCTGGATATCTTTCAGGTCATCATAGCATCCTCGGCATTCAGCATATCAGCAGCGTCCACTTCCTGATCCACTGCCTCAGCCAATCCTTCATTATTCATAAAGAACGCCTTCGTACAGAGTCCATTACACATTCCGCAACCGATACATTCTCCATTTACAAAATACTTCATAATCTGCTCCTCCTATTCTCTGATGGTTCCATCTATACCAATTGTCACTACCTGCCATGGAATGAACTTCCCGCTTGCCTGCAGTGCTTTCTTGGCTGCCATCTCCAGACCGCCGCAACAAGGAACTTCCATTCTGACGATTATCACTGACTGAATATCATTCTTTGTGATAATCTGCGTCAGCTTTTCACTGTAATCCACTGCATCCAGCTTTGGACATCCAATCAGTGTGACTTTTCCTTTCATGAAATCTTCATGCATGGATGCATAAGCATATGCACTGCAGTCTGCTGCTATCAGAAGTTTCGCTCCATCGAAATATGGTACCTGGAGAGGTGCCAGTTTGATCTGAACCGGCCAGTTCTGAAGTCTGGATAAGTGCTTTTCTGTTGGTTGCTGCTTTTCTTCATACATTGCTTCCCTCTGTATCTGCATTACTCTGGAACCCGGGCAACCACTGTGCACATGTGTCGTTTTCTTCTCATACTCTTTTTTCATCTGTGCTTCTTTTACAGCTGCTTCATCATATTCCGGTGCCTCGCGCTCTACAAATGTAATTGCTCCGGTCGGACAACCCGGGAGACAATCTCCAAATCCATCGCAGAAATGCTCCCTTACTAATTTTGCCTTTCCATCTACGATATCGATTGCTCCTTCATGGCATGCACTTGCACAAATTCCACATCCGTTACATTTCTCTTCATCTATATGGATAATCTTTCTAATCATGTTATTAACCTCCACTGATTTGTTTGTATCTTTGTTTTGCTTTTCTGATGTCATCATATTATAATAATTCTAACTTGTATGTTTGATTTCAAACAAATGGAGGAACATTTATGAAAAAATATATATCAATATTACGGACAAGTCCTTTTTTCTCAGGACTTACAGATGAAGAAATATTATCAGTACTTCATTGCGTAAGTGCTACCTCAATTACCAAAACAGAAGGAACCTATATTTTTCGGGCCGGTGACTCTACTGAAGTTATGGGACTTGTTTTATCCGGTTCTGCACTGATCATTCAGGAAGATTTATGGGGCCATCGCAACATCTTATCCCGTTGTAAAGCCGGCGACTTCTTTGGAGAGCCTTATGCCGCCAAGCCTGGTTCCGTATTAAATATCAGTGTTGTTGCAGAAAAAGACTGCGATATTCTTATGCTTAATATCAAACGTCTACTTGTTACCTGCCCTACTGCCTGTGATCATCACCAGAAACTGGTTCGTAATCTGGTAAATGTCCTTGCCAATAAGATTTTGATCTTTAATGAAAAGATCACCCACATCAGCAAACGTTCTACCAGAGAAAAACTGCTTTCCTATTTATCATCAGAATCCCTAAAGCATTCCTCGCTGTCTTTTGACATACCTTTTGATCGTCAGCAATTAGCAGACTTCCTTTGCGTTGAACGAGCTGCTATGTCTGTTGAATTATCAAAATTGCAAAAGGAAGGATTATTAAAAACAAATCGGAATCATTTTGAACTCCTAACCTCATAGTATAAAATCAGAGCTTAATCGTCAGTGTCCCCAAAGATACCAATTCTTTTTTAATGGGAATTAATTTTCCCTGATATCGGTACAACAAAAAAGATGAAATGCTTTACTGACATCTCATCTTTTTTTCTATAGCGAAAATGAGGTTATAACTGGGATACTCTATATACTTCACTTTAGAATTCTCCTATGGTTAATAAAATGATGATGGGGTCAAAATACCTTTTGACCAGAATCTGGCGAGTTCTCTTTTCTTTTAAACTACTTTTTCTCCGAAAACTCATATGCCTGTACCACCCATGCAAACAAAAGTATATCCTGATTAATGAAGTCCATTTGTTTTCTCCTTATTATTCTAACTACTGATATCTACGCATGGCTGCCGGTTTCCAGGCACCACTTTGCAATCTTCTCAATTAACGCAGCATCAATCTTGCCATAGGGGATTCGGATATTACCCTTATCCGTTTTGTATCCGTGTAATTCTTTGGAAAACTGTACTACAGCAGCAGGGCCTGGATACAGGCCGATGTGTTTTTTCGAGGCAGCAAAATGAACAATGTTATGACCTTTCCAGTAGGTTGGCATACTCCATGAAATACGTTCTTCCGCTTCCGGTAATGCACTGTGAAGAATCTGACGGATATAGCGCAGATCTTCCTGCTTATCCTCATCCTGGCTCAAGATATATTCATCAATCGTCTTTGGCTTTTCACCGCAGTAATGACTCTGCCCCTTTTTCTTGAACTCTCTGCCACATTTGGGACATTTCCACATAGGGATTTGCTCTCTGTATCTTTCCTGAAGAACCACTTCAACAATATCACCAAAGTTCTTACCAATCTGCTTACGTATCTGTCTTGTAACGCCGATGATGTAACACGGAGTTCCCATTTTTACGACTTGCCCACGGTACGGAATACCATCAAAAGCAGCATTCACCGGCAGACGCCCTTTTCCAAAAAGCTCTTTGATATCGTAAGGAACCTCTACATAGGCTGCATCCATATTCTCATTTTGAAGAATTCTTGCACAAAATTTTAATTCCACGTTATCTACCCCTCATTGATTTAAACGGTCCAAAGGTGTCATATCCTTTACAGCAAAATCGGATTAAACATCACAACATCGATGAATCCCATATTTACAATGATCACTCTCTTTTTCACTCCGGTCACTTCGTCTTTCATTATTAGCTTTCCCATCTGTCGTTCCTCCGCATCAAATCATTTCGTACTCTGATTATATCAACAAAATCATATTTCTGCCATAGCGAGGTTTTTCATTTTCATGTTGTATGAGGGCTCTCCGTTACTGAGAACGGAGTGAACAGTAACGGCTCTCCTTTCCCATATAAGTGAGTTCTGCATTCAGTAATTCCGATTGTGGAAAAAACCAGAAAATGTTATTCTTATCACAGGCAGTGGAGTACTCTTAGTCCGGTTGTTTCGTGAGGTAACTTAAGGAATTTAATGAGCTATGGCTCTTTAAGTATGGATGGGCACCTCCACACTTTATTTCAGAAACCTATTTGCAAAAGAGGAGCTTCTTGTATAATTCAAATATAAGGAATTCCGAGAAAGAAGGTTGAGAAAAAAATACCTCAGAGTAAAATAAGATTACTGACTTTGCACGGTTAGTAAAAAATCTT
>NZ_JBQHXR010000029.1:0-30204 GCF_052063365.1 Blautia sp. HCP3S3_G3
TTTTTTTCTGTTTGCCATAATAAAGGGCCTCCTATGAATTAGATTTTATCATAGAAGACCCTTATCGCATATATTTCCATATGCTATTTACAGACTTTTTTTCACAGGCTCCAATACCCACGTGATTGTTCCTGCCGGTCTATTCTTATTTCAGGCTTTGTTTAATTGTTTTAAAGTGGTTATTCTGTCTCTCGTAACCGATCTACAACACTTAGCTTTGAGGTCTGGTGGTATATAACAGAAGGAATACCAAGTCCCAGAAGAGCAAAGACTGGAATAGTAATCAAAACGGGTAAAATGGTAAAATGCGCACGGAAGAACCAGAACATTGTTTCCAGTAAATTCCCGAGTAGTGGATACAGCAGGACAGAAAGAATCAGTGCCACAGCGGAAGAACCAAGTGCATAGAATAACCCTTCGTAAATCAGCATTTTCTTCAATTGTCTGTTTGTCATTCCTATGGATTGGAGAACTGCGAATTCTCTTTTGCGCGACAGAATTCCGGTCATAATTGCGTTGAAGAAATTCAAAACACCTACCAGTCCAATAATCGCACAGAGCAGTCCGCCTACTATCAGAAACATATTTTGAAAGCCTTCAAAATCAGCTCGGGCTGTTGCTTTACTTTCATACATGATTTCGGAAAGATCGCCTCCGGTTAAATCTGCCAGATATTTCTCTGCGGCAAGTTCTGATTGGGAATCGGGTGTATCAAAAAGATAAAACAGAGAATGGATTTCCTGTTTACTATCTTCCTGCAATGCCTGTGATGAAAGGATTGCTTCATATCCCAGAGTAGAAAAACGATAACTCATGGAATCAGGTACGGTAATGTAAGCACATACGGTATAGATTACATCATGTTCTTTGGCGATATAGTATTCCAAATATTCATCCGGAGTGCTTTCGTCGCACGGTTCTCCGGTTCGGTTATCAATAACATATGCTTCATCCACATAGGTGAGGGTGACGGTATCTCCAATGGCAGGATAAAAATCCGGAACAGATGCATTTCCGTAATCATCTGTGGGAACAGCCAAAGCAATGGCATGATCATCTGGAGAAAGAAGCGGCTGTATATCGCCTTCCCAAATATTCAGCTTGTCGAACAATGCATCATCCAGCCCCTCCAGAAGAACCGATACACCGATAAGCCCGTTTTTTTTCGGATAAAATTTCAATTCCTGTTCCATTTCTTCTTCCGTTAGATAATTTCCTGCAAGTTCACGCCAGGCTTCCTCTGTCATCCAGAATTCTGGACGGTCAAGAGGTGCATAACCGCATCCTGATAGGGTTGATGTTGTATTTTTACTGATTTTCGAAATGGTATCCTCTGTAATACATTCTCCCGACTCGCCATTTGACCGAAAATAGTCTGTGTTACTGACAATGAAATCGGCACAGGTTTTTTGTGCAAGATATCGATCAATGTCGAAGCCGCTGACAAAAGTTACCAGTACATTCAGAAGAACCACAGATAATGACAGTGATACTATTACAAGCAGTGTTTTTACTTTGTTCCTTCCGAGGTTGGCAAACGCCATCTGATGTATTTTTGCACCATGGGTGCTTCGTTTCTTTTTTCTTGTGTTTTGCTTTTCTGTAAATTTTGCTGCTTCCACCGGAGATACTTTTCCGGCTATTCTGCCGGGACGAAAACAGGAAAATATTACCGTAATCAAAGAAAATAACGCTGCTCCGAGAAAGATCAGCGGAGAGCTGCTAAGAGAAGTGCTGACAGTCCCCAGAGTTGTTCTTTTCATCACAACAGGTGTCAGAACGGCACCAACTCCATAGCCAAGAATCAATCCTGCCGGAATTCCGATGATACACAGAAGAAGAGCTTGCCAGCGTATGATCCTTCGCAATTGTCTGGGTGTTACGCCGATTGTTTTTAATAAACCATAAAAACGGATATCTTCCGTTACGGAAATCTGAAAAATATTATAGATGATCAGATATCCGGTGAAAATAATGAGTACAAGGAAAGCAATCATTGCCAGAATCGTCTCCGGGTCAATACGTTCACCCAATTGTGACGAGGTATAGCCCCAGTTAACACCGATACGGACGCTGTTTTCCAAGTCACGACTTTCCCAGTCATAACCAAGATCGGAATCTACCTGCTCCATCTGTCCCCGGATATTTACAGATGATTTCATCATAACATTAAGGTCAGTACGAAAAGGTTCTATACCTTTATCGGATGCCTCGGCTTCGATTGCTTTGGCATAATCCTGGGAGATATTGATATAGTGAACCGGACTTAGATCATCGTATTCCCACCAGCCTGCCAGCGTAAATGTATCAGTTTTTTCATATGAAAGGCTATTTTGGTTGCCAACTGTCCAGGTCAGTGTGATCTGGGTGCCCACTTCCGGTGTAATACCAAGTAGTTTCAAGCTGCCGGTATCCATGGTAATCTCCTTTTCATTTTCAGGCATATGTCCTTCTACAGGCTCTGCGTAACTCCATCTGGTACAGTTCTTATCCATGTAGCTCACTTCTGCAGGTGTTTTTGCAAAATTCCCGGTGTTAATGTAGCCAATAACGGTTCGACGTCCGGTCTCCCGAACATTTGGATGGGCTGAAATTGCAGCAATCTGTTCCTCGTTTACCTCTTTGAATGTCCCATGGCTGTAACCGCCTATTTGCCGAAACGTATAAGTCTGATAACTGTTATTCAAGGATAGTGATATCGTGAAAAGAGCTGTAAACAGCAAAGTTGTCAGTGCAATGGCAGTGACAGCAATGATATTTTTCTTCCGTGAAGCCTTCAGAGCCCGAAAACTCAGACGACGGATACATTTTTGATTTTTAACCTTCATCTTTGCTGCCCTCCTTTAATTGCGAGTTACAATTTTACCGTCTTCGATCCGTATAATACGGTCTGCCATCTGGGCAATTTCTTCGTTATGGGTAATCATTACCATCGTCTGTGAAAATTTCTGGCTTGTTACTTTGAGAAGACTTAACACATCTTGACTGGTTTTGGAATCCAGGTTTCCGGTTGGCTCATCGGCAAGTATAATTGCAGGTGACGATGCCAGCGCACGAGCAATCGCTACCCTTTGCTGCTGCCCACCAGACAACTGACTGGGCAATGCATCCTGCCTGTCAGAAAGCCCCAGTGTTTCCAGAATATTTTGTACAAAATGCCTGTCAATCTTTTTGCCATCCAGTTCGATTGGCAGAACGATATTTTCATACACATTCAGAACTGGAACCAGGTTATAACTCTGGAATACGAAGCCAATCTTTCGGCGCCTAAAAATGGTCAGTGCTTCTTCTTTTAACGAGAAAATATCCTTTCCATCTACAAAGACTTTACCGCTGGTGGGACGATCCAATCCTCCTAACATATGCAGAAGAGTTGATTTTCCTGAACCGGAAGTTCCGACTACTGCTACAAATTCTCCCTTTTCAACACTTAAATCTATGCAATCCAGTGCGTGAACGGCAGTTGAACCTGCTCCATATACTTTTTTTAGATTCTGCGTTTGTAATATTGCCATTGATCATTACCTCCATAAAAAAATCTGTATGTCAGAGAAACGCCCTCTCTGTTTACATACAGATTATCGCATACAATTCTTTCCACATTCTTTCTGGGATATATCAAAATCTAACAGTTTTGAAAGACTTCCCTTAGATGGAAAGGAAAATGGAAAATGTGGATCCTTTTCCAGGTTCTGATATTACTTTGATATAACCACTTTCATGAGAAAAAATCTCTCTGGCAAGATATAGCCCGATTCCTACGCCATTTTGCTCTCGTACCTGTTCAGAACGATAAAATCTGGAAAAAATCTGCGCCTGTTCCGATTCAGAAATGCCGATGCCGCTGTCTGTGACATCAATGCGGACAAACATTTCATAAATCTTCACGGTGATGTCAATCCCTCCATGCACGGTATATTTGATCGCATTATCAACGATGTTTCCAAGTGCTTCAGCTGTCCACTTGGCATCAAAGTTTGCTGCTGCATCTGTTTGTTCCAATCGCAGATATAATCCCTTTTGCTCAGCTTTGAAAGAATATTGGTTTACTACATATCCCAGCATGGGTTGAAGCTTCTGCAGTTTCACCGAAAGAGAAATGATTCCATTTTCTAATCGTGATAACTTTACAAGAGAATCAATTAAAAAACGAAGTTTTTCTGTTTGTCCATATAGTGCTTCTACATTGCTCCGAGCTGATTCGGGTAAATCATCTTCCTGTAAAAGTTCGCAGTAAAGAAGTAAATTTGCGATGGGTGTTTTCGTCTGGTGGGAGATATCAGCAACCAATTTTTTGATTTTATTCTTTTCCTCTTCTACATTTTTTGCTGAGATTGCTGAGGCAGAAAAATAATGAGCAAATTTGGTTTCCAGAGCGGATAATCGACTTTCGTCAAAGCAATTCTCTGAAAAATCTCCTTTCATTGCAGTATCCAGCATTTTTTCGATTGTATCCATTGCTCTTTTTATGTGCCATCTGTATAGAAGAACAAAAATAATTGCACTTAAGATAACAGCAGTACTTAAAATCCATTCCCAGTTATTCATCATGGTTCACCCAGCTATATCCAATGCCATAAATGGTTTTAATGTAATCCTGTGCGTTCAGTTTGTCACGAAGTCGTTTGATTGTTACGGAAAGCGCATTCTCATCCACATACTCTGCTCCATCCGTCCAGACACGATCTACCAGTTCTGAACGTTGCATGACAATTCCACGATTTTCTACTAACAGGCGAAGCAGCTTCTGTTCGGTCTTACTTAATTCCACGCATTTATCTCCAACGTGAAATTGCATAGAAGAAAAATCAAATATAAAATGATCAATCTTGACAGAACTATGAGAAATGCTCCGATGTGCTTTTCGAAGCTGTGTATTCACTCTTGCCCTCAGAACAGCCAGAGAGAATGGTTTCGTAATGTAGTCATCTGCACCCTGCTCCAGACCCTCTACAATATCCATGTCTGTATCGTTAGCTGTCAGCAGAACAACGGGTAGTTGAATGTTTGTATTTTTTATTTCACGAAGAAAATCCAATCCGCTTCCATCTGGAAGATTAATATCCAGAAGTATCAGTGATACTGTACCACATAAAAGCTGCCTGCGGGCAGATTTCATATCCGGGCATGAAATCACCTGGCGGTTATCTGCCATTAAGGCTTTGCATAATCCTTTATTCAATGCTATATCGTCTTCTATAATTAGTATTTGTTCCATCTGAATTCCCTCTGTTTACTTGCAGTTTTTCCATTGCTTCATCGGTTCATGCTTTCCGCAGTCATCACAGGTCTGGGGCCAGTTGATTTTCCATTCAAAATATTCGTCTTTGGTAATCTCGCCGGATTTTAATTCTTCTTTCCGGACTACCCATTCTTTCATAAAATCATTGACAAGTCCATAATTAATCCATAATCCCACAGGCGGATGTGCAGGCCAGCTATCGTTATCGTGATAGCGGACAGAGGTATCTTCGCTGGAAGTGCATTTTTCTCCGGGATAAGTTTCCATCTGGAACAAGTTTATAGCGGATGGGTTGAATTCATCGATCCAGAACAGGAGTTCCATGAATTCAGTAGCATCCATTGTCGTTGCATCATATAGTGTCCAGGGATTTACGTCCAGTATTTTTGCCATTTCGGTTACCAGTTCTTTTTTGGGAACCCGGTAGTTTGTCTCATACTGGGCAAGACGATTTGCTCCTTTTTCACCCCAGCCAAGGGCTGCACCAAGCTCTGCTTGTGTCATTTCCCGGAATGTTCGGATTCTTTTTATCTTATCTCCAATCGTCATATCAGATACCTGCTTTCCTTATTACTGGCAATGTTTTCATGCCATGCTGGTACACCCGGAGGGTGTTTCCTTATTGATATTTCTATTTTACCCCCAAAATGCTTCTTTGTAAACAGAAACATTCGCTAAAATGCGAATTATAATATTGACATTCGCAGAAAAGCGAACTATAATGACAGTATATTAATATTCGCAAAAAAGCGAATTATGAACATTGAAAACAAAATGAGCTGTATCATTTGTCAACACAGATGCCATGACCCTGTAAGATTTTATTTTCAGGCGAGCGTCGAAGATACTCCGGCAACGGCTGGTATGCTTGCGAAGAAGCTGCCAGTTTTCAGAGATATTCTGAGATGTAACGCTGACAGCAGATGATACGAGTAGAAGCCAAAACGCTGAAAACCAAATGGATAGTAATGGGAGCGATTATTTATAGAAATGAGACATTGTAAAATTACAGGGGTGATGTGAATGATAAAATTGTGGTTATAGGACAACTTGTGACAAGAATATGCTGGAAAAGAGGTGAGTACTATGGCAAATCAGGTGATGCAAGGCTCCAGAAATGATCTGGAACAGATTAACAGGGAAGAATTAAAGGATATTGAAACATTATCTCCCAGGATGGATCAGCAGATTTCAAAGAAAGTAGCCTCCTTTTTGAACCAATCAGGAAATCAGCCATATGCTCATATAAACGAAGGCTATGTTGTGGTTGTGAAAATGAATGGAGAAGCAGACGCTACGGATGTAATCAGCGATTATCTAAAAAAAAGAACGGAGTTGATGTATTAATGCCTTGCAAAGTTAAGGATGTTATGTTAATTTGAAGTCAGGGAAAATGAACGGATTACATGGTTTCTGACTTCTATTCAATGAATAATGGTTAGGAGCGATGTTAATGAAACAAATGCAGATGAATGTGTCTGATACCTATGATGCTGCGTTATATCTTCGATTATCAAAAGATGATACAGACATTGATGGGAGTGCTAAGACAGAAAGCAATAGTATTGGAAATCAGCGGGAATTTTTGCGGAGCTTTGTAAAAAGCCAGCCGGATATCCAGATTTTTGATATTTATGTGGATGACGGATATTCAGGAAGTAATTTTGACCGTCCTGAATTCAAACGAATGACAAGTGATATAGAAGCTGGAAAAGTGAATTGCGTGATTGTCAAGGACTTATCCAGATTCGGAAGAGAATATATAGAAGCCGGGCGATTGATTCAGAAAATCTACCCGGCTTTAAATGTGCGCTTTATTGCGGTCACCGATCATTTTGACAGCAAGACAGCAAATACTTCTGAAAAATCACTTGTGGTTCCTATTAAGAATTTTGTGAATGATAGTTATTGCCGGGATATTTCTACCAAGGTAAGAAGCCATCAACAGATGAAAAGGGAAAATGGAGAATTTATCGGGGCATTTGCTCCATATGGTTATCAGAAGGATGCACAGAATAAAAACTGCCTTGTAGTTGATGAATATGCAGCAGATGTGGTCCGAAAAATCTATACGTGGAAAATTGAAGGATTAAGTCTGGGGGCAATTGCTGAAAAGCTGAATGCACGTCATATTTTACCTCCGAAAGAATATAAAAAGTCATTGGGAGAGAACTATAATTCCGGATTCCAGAGTACAGAATTTCCAAAATGGTCTGCTGTGCAGATTAAACGAATCCTTACGAATGAAGTTTATATTGGAAATATGGTACAGGGAAAACAGGAACGTATCAGCTACAAAGTAAAAAAACGTTTGGATAAGCCGGAAGAAGAATGGGTAAGAGTGGAGAATACACATTCGGCAGTCATTCGTCAGAGTGATTTTGATATTGTGCAGAAACTTCTTCAATATGATGGAAGAGCTTCAAAATCATCGGAAGGGGCAAATCTGTTTTCAGGTTTCCTTTTCTGTGGAGATTGTAAGATGCCTATGATTCGAAGAGTGAACCAGTATAAAGGAAAAAAGACTGCTTTTTATATTTGTCAGACAAAAAATAAAGGTGGAAATTGCACCAGACACAGCATTCAGGAAGAAACATTGAAAACTATCATATTGAAAGAAATTCAGACGTATTCTTCTCTTTTTATGGATTATCAAATGATCATGGAAGAAATGAAAGAGATGGAAATCGGATATGATCAGGTCATTCACTATGATACGCAGATCAGCCGCCTGCAGGAAGAATACCATAAGTGCTACGCACTGCGGGTGTCATTATATGATGACTTGAAAGCCGGAATCATCAGTAAAGAAGAATTTCAGGAATTTCGTGATATTTATGGTAAAAAATGTGAAGAACTGGAAATGGTGATTGAAAATCAGAAGCAGATGGTAAAACAGATGTTTGAAGATGGCGTTGCTGCCACCATTCAGCTGGAAGAATGGAAAAAATCGTTGGAACTGAAAAAATTAGACCGAACACTACTGGCACTGGCAGTAGATAAAATCTATATATATGAAAATAAACAGATTATGATTGTACTTCGTTATCAGGATATGATAGAGAAAATGAAAGTAATCAAGAACTTTTTTGAACGCAGAGGCTGCGAAGCAGCCTGCGTTCACGAGGAAGTAGCAACAGCGGATTCCGAGTGTCCGCTTTATACACAGCAAACTGATAAAGGAAAAGAGGTGGGATAAATGGCACGAACAGCAAAAAGATATCTGAATGGAAAAAAGTTGGAATATTCACAGGTACCGGTTTATAAGACGGCTATTTATGCCAGATTATCCGTGGATCATGAAGATAAAAAGTCGGAGTCAATAGAAACGCAGGTGGAAATGTTAAAGGAATTTATCCGGCATCAGAATGGAAATCCTGACAGAAATTCGGAACTTGTGTTGTATGATGTTTATACAGATCTCGGAAAAACGGGGACAAATTTTGAAAGACCGGGTTTTGAAAGATTGATGGCGGATATTCGTGCAGGATTGATTAATTGTATTATTGTCAAAGACTTTTCCAGATTTGGAAGAAACTATATTGAAACTGGAGATTATTTGGAAAAGATATTTCCGTTTATGAAAGTACGGTTTATTTCTGTATGTGACCATTACGATTCTTTTTCAAAAGACGCAGATAGTCAGGAATTATCTATGAATATCAAAAATCTTGTCAATGATGCATATGCAAAAGATATTTCCGCAAAATCCAGTGCATCCAGACGAGCTTCCCAAAAGAATGGAAGTTATGTGGGAGGAATGGCACCCTATGGATATCATTCTATTAATGAAAACGGAATTCGAAAACTTGTCATTGATCCGGAAGCTGCCAAAATTGTACGGAGAATATTTGAACAATATACAGATGGTATTCCAATCAATCAGATTATTGACGGGCTTTTTGAAAATGGAGTTCATCGTGTATCCGATTATAACCAGTACCATCATGTGTATTGTCAGGATGGAGAACTGCTTCATCAATGGGGAAACTCATCAATCAGAGCTGTACTTACCAGAAATAATTATTATGGAGATCTGGTACAGCATAAGTATGAATCCCGGTTTTCCAGAGGAGAAAAATGGTGTGATCTTCTGGATGAAAAGGAGTGGATTATCACTTCGGAAGCACATGAGCCGATTATCAGCAGAGATATGTTTGATAAGGCACAAATCCGGTTAAAGGCTGCGAAAGAAGCAAGAAGCTATGTTGGATGGGATGAAAATGACAGGGCATTCTATAATGTATTTTACTGTGGTGACTGTGGGAGAAAAATGACAACATGCAGAACCAGAGGGCATGTGGAATATTTTTGTCAGGCAAGCCGTTATAAGGATGAAAGAAAGTGTCAGACAAAGAATATTTCCGAAGACAAGCTGCAAAAAATTGTTCGTTCCGAGCTTTCCAGACAGTTACAGATTTTGAAAATAAAGAAAAAGGATATGACAGCAATCAGCAGATCAGTGCTGGAAGAGCAGATTTCTATTATTCGCAAAGAGCTGGATAAAATGGAAACGGATTATCAGAAGATATCAGATCAATGGATTCAGAGTTTTCTGATGTATAAGGAAGGAAAGGTTTCTTTACAAGCATACCTTGATGCCAAAAAAGAATGCAGCGACTGGGAAACATTTTTTCAAGAACGAAGAAAGACGTTGGAACAGAAAATGCGTATGCTGCAGAAACAGCAGAAAGAGGAGACGAAATTCCTTAGAAGTCTGTTGGAACTGGAAGGAACTTCCAGATTGAATGCTGAACTGGTTGAAACATTGGTTGACCGTATCTCGTTGTATGGAGATGGACATTTGGAAATCGTTTTTAAATTTCAGGGGGTGATGGCAGATGACAGATAACAGATTGCTCATCGGGTATTACCGTCTCTCTATGGAAGATGATGTTGACAATGAAAGTAACAGTATCACAAATCAGAGGTTGTTAATCAAAGATTACATTTCAGCGGTTCCAGAACTGGCGGCCATGCCCTATCAGGAATTTTATGATGATGGATATTCCGGTGCCAGTATGGAACGCCCTGCGATGCAGCAGGTACTGCAGCTTGTCAGGCAAAACAGGGTGCAGTGTATTGTAGTAAAGGACTTTTCCAGATTTTCCAGAAATTATATTGAGATGGGAACCTATCTGGAGCAGGTTTTTCCCTTTATGGGCATCCGTTTTATTTCAGTCTCGGATCATTACGACTCTCTGGATTATAGAGGGAAAAGCTCTGATATAGAGGTCCAGTTCAAAGGGCTGATTGCGGATTTTTATGTAAAAGACCAGTCAGTGAAAGTGAAAGCCGCTGTCAGTACCAGAAGAAATCTAGGGGAATACTGCTGTGGTTCTGCCCCATATGGTTACCGGAGAAATCCAGATGATAAGACAAAACTTCAAATTGTGGAGGAAGAGGCGGCGGTAATACGGAGAGTATTTGAATTGACGAATCAACGTTATTCCAAAACAGAAATCTGTAGGATTTTTAATGAAGAGAGTATTCCGACACCACTTCAGTCTATGAGCAGACGCCAGAAAGTTGATCGCCGGAAAGCAGCATCGAAAAATCTTCAGTGGACGGTTGATATGGTCAGGAAAATCATTAATGATAAAAACTATATTGGATGCATGGTTTACGGAAAAACGAAAATTCCGGATCCGGGAACCGGAAAGGAAGTTCCCATTCCGAAAGATCAGTGGAAAGTGCTGGAAAACCATCATGAACCTATTGTGTCAAAAGATGAATTTGAGAAAGCCCAGAGTCTTCAGATGCGTCATTCCAGAAAAAGTAAATTTGACAAAAGTAATTCTCTTCTCAGCGGATTTTTGAAATGTGGAAACTGCGGAAGAAATCTTTCCGGAAGCAAGGAACAGCATGGTCATATCCTTTACAGTTGTGCATACAGCAAAGGAAAAGAAGATACAGGCTGTTTTGCCGGAAAAGCAGATAATAAAATCCTGGAGGTCTTTATTCTGAGTGAAATAAAAGCACATTTACAGGAAATGATCAGCCAGGAACAGATGGATGCATCCATGCGGCAGACGCATCAGAATCTGATACGGTCGTACCAGAGCGAAATCAGTGATTGTGAAGAAAAACAGGAGCAACTTAAAAGACAACACCGGCAGAATTACGAGAAGTACCATGAAGGCGAACTGGATCAAAAGCAGTTTCAGGATGCCAGAGGGCAGATAGAACTGGAAAAAGAACAGTTGCAGAAACGAATTCAGGAATTAGAAGCTTTCATAAGTGCTGAGGAAGAAATCCTGTTGAAAAAGAATATTCCGGTAAAACAGATGATGGAATACCTCGGGTATGAAAAGCTGACACGGGAGATGATGGAGGAGTATGTGGAAGGGGTGTATGTGTATGATGATGGGAGGATTGAATGTAGGTGGAAAGATGAATAAATTATTAATGTAAAATATTTTATATTAAAAAATACACATTGTGTATATGGCGAAGATGTGTTATATTAATAAAAATACAGAATAGTGGGAGAAATAAATGGAAATTAAAGATCAAGTCATAGAACTTAGAAAAAGTACAGGAATGAACAGAAAGGAATTTTGCGAGTATTTTGGTATTCCTTATAGAACTGTAACGGAATGGGAAAGGGGAACAAGAACGATGCCGGATTATGTTTTAAGATTAATGGCGTACCAAATTAAGATGGAAAAAATAAATCGCAAAGAATGAATTTGAAAAATGATGTTGGTAGACAATTGAGAAGTAACTTGTAAATTAAAAAAAGTGAAGACTATCGTGATATTGTGAGTTATAATATACTGGATACAAAAAATAATGATTGAAATTACTTGTAACCTCTGATATAATGAAAAATCTTCTGTTTAGAGGAGAATAGACTATGGCTAATAAATTTTATGCAGTTAGAAAAGGAAAAACAGTAGGAGTTTTTCACTCTTGGGATGAGTGTAAGGCACAAGTGGACGGATTCCCTGGAGCAGAATATAAAAGCTTTAAATCAGATTGTGAAGCACAAGAGTATTTGAAAAGTAATTCTTCTGAGAGAGAAAAAACGGATAATTTGTTAGAGAAAGGGAATACTTTTGATGCAGAAATATATGTTGACGGGAGTTATAGTGAGCAGACAAATGAATTTTCATATGGAATGATTGTTCTTAGAAATGGTGAAGAATATAAGTTCGCTCAAAAGTTTACTGATAAAGAACTTGCAAAAATGCATAATGTAGCTGGAGAAATAAAGGGAGCAGAAGCAGCAATGCAATATGCAGTTGATAATTCGATGAAAAATATTGCAATTTATCATGATTACGAAGGAATAGCAAAGTGGTGTCTTGGTGAGTGGAAGACTAATAAGGAAGAAACTAAAGCCTACAAAGATTATTATGATCAAATTAAGACGAAAGTATCAATTCGATTTATTAAAGTTACGGGGCATTCCAACAATAAATATAATGATATCGCAGATGAATTGGCGAAACAAGTGCTTGGTTTAACTTCTGAAAAACATGATTTTGGAGTATTAAAAAGAGAAGAAAAATCAAAGATATCAACTACAGGAAAAAGTTTATATATTATACGAGATGTTTCTAAGCTAGAGAAATTGTTAGATGATACAGCAAGAAGTATTTGGTCAGATGTTTTAGGCGAAGGAATTAAAGATGTTGGTAATCAAAAGCGATATACATTTGAAGTAAATGGAAAGAAATCGTACCTTGATATTTACCAAAGAAATGATGGACAAACAACATTGAGTCCAACGGGAAGCAATATTGAATATTCTACAAAACTAAAAGAAAAAGTCGAATTGAGAGGCTATAAGGCTGCAGTAGAACAAAAATCTTTTTCAATTTTTATAGGTGAAGAATGGATTGAAAAGACAGTTGAGTTTTTGACAAAACTATGTAATGGGAATGTTGAAGAATATGAGGATCAAGGGCAGAAAAGATTCGTTTTTGTTAGTGATATAGGGGATAAACTTACATTAATTGTATATGCCAATCATAGATTATTAGTACAAGGTAAACCGTTATATTTATATAATGAGTTTTTGTCATTTGTGTCATATTCTCCTAAGGTAGAAATGAATGATATTGTTCAAGTGACAAATGAATTTATTGATACAAATACGGATATTAATGATGCACGTAGTAAACTTGCTGAGATGATGCCTATTGCCTATGCAGGAAATGTTGATGATGTCATTTGGAAATTGTTTACGCCATCCCTTACATTGAGTGATACAGATAATCAATTTGAGGATTACTCTTGTTTTGCATTTCCAGCTTTAAGAGCTTTGGAAGGCTATTTGAAGTATCTGCTTACACTAAAACAGATTGTGATTGATGAGAATCATAATTTCGGAACAGTGTTTAATAAAGATCCTAATGATGAAACAAAAAAGGTAGTAATACCGTCGCAAGTGTCTAGAATTGGCGATTCTGATTTTGTTGAAGCACTGCAGGATATATATAATTATTTTGTAAGAAATCGTCATGTAATTTTTCATGTTGATCAAATACTTATTAATACAAAAGTAATCGAAGATAAACAGGAAGCTGTTACAATTATTAATGATGTAGCGGCTTTGATTGAAAGTACATATAAAAAAATAAAAAAATAATAAAAATGGAGAGAAGGTGGTAGTATGAAGAATTTTGAAATAAGTAAATTAAGCAATAGCGAATATGATTACCTGATAATTGCTACCACGTACATTAGTCCAATTTCAACATTAGAGAGTTTGCAAAATGAATTTAAGCATATTACAGGAAAACTTATTTTTGACTTAACATTAATTAACGGAACAAGCAGTAATCGTTATATTTCAGCAGTGATTGAAAATGGAATTGTCAATCGGAGCTCTTTTTCCTTGGTAAAGAAAGTTGATTTGGCTGTTCAACATGACAGTATGAATTTTTTTGCAAATCATGTGGAAGTGGTTGAAAATGGGACAATTCCTAAAGCTTTAAAAGCATTACTGGCAGCGGGAAAAATAATTTAATGTAAAATGATTGTTAAAAGAATTTATTAGGTACATTTTTGACACTGACGTAACATCCTCCCGCCCACCTTGTAACAATAATATAACATCCTCTATACAGAAACATGCGGTTTTAAGCCATTTTCATGGCGAAAAAGCCGCATATTTTTTGTAGCAATGACTTGACATCCTCGGGAGTATTGTGTGTAAGAGATAGTCTTCCGCTATAAAAACAGCAGTTGGAAAAAGGGGTATTTTGACATACAGTGGTAAATTGATTATTCTGGCCCCTTTGGGTTCTTCTGCCCCAACCAATTGCCCGTTTTCTACTTCCAATGAAATTATTTCTGTGATATAATATTGGTATCAAGTAAAGGCTGATATCATAAAAGACGGAATCACAGATAACACATGGCGTGCATACCTTGATAAAATGGATGCTATGGGACTTTTCGAACTGCTGGAACTGAGGCAGAAAGGTTTCGATAGGTTCTATGAGCTGACCAATTATTAATTGGGTGTTCACGGTACTTGATGAAGTAATGTGCGAGGGCTGCCGTAATGGCGGCTCTGTTGCAAATGAATGATCTGAAAAAGGACAGGAGGAAGAGCAATGAATCTGTTTTACTCACCGGAGTATGCAAAAACAGGAGATGTAATCCCATATTACAATGATGAAACAAAACGGTTTGAAGGTTATTATTTAAAGAACTGGAATCCGGATGCGCCGAAGGATATGGTCGTGTACGGATGGCATCATATTGTTTCGGAGGATAACCGGAATTTCATAGAAACGCCCACCAACATTCACGGAGGGACAGGTTCCATTCTGAAAGTGAACGGACTGTATCACATGTTTTACTGCACGTTTGATCAGGAACCGCAGGCCCAGTGGGCAAGACATGCGACCAGCACCGATCTGGTACACTGGACAGATATACCGGAAGAGAAATTTACAGCAGACGGAGAAATCTACAGAATGTCGGACTGGAGAGATCCATTTGTATTCTGGAATGAGGAAGAGCAGGAATGGTGGATGCTGCTTGCAGCACGGGAAAATGGCGCAACTGAGAGAAATGGCTGTGTAGCGCTTTGTGTCTCAGATGACCTGGCTCACTGGGAATACAGAAGACCGCTTTACGCACCGCGAACCCATCAGGGAGCATATGAGTGTCCGGACTTCTTCAAGATGGGAGACTGGTATTATCTGGTTTATTCCAGTTATACGGACGGATTCAGTACCTATTATCGTATGAGTCGGTCCCCCAAAGGACCATGGCTCAAACCCAGAGTGGATACCTTTGACGGAAGAGCTTTTTATGCGGCTAAGACAGGGACGGATGGAAAGGATCGTTTTATTTATGGATGGAATCCGACCCGGGGAGAAAACGGATGGGGCTTTGATCCGGGGAAGGATTTTGGAAAGGACTATCAGACCTGGAACTGGGGCGGTTCCATTGTAGTACACAAGATCCTGCAGCATGAGGACGGGACGCTTGGGGTATGCCCGGTGGACAGTGTAGCCAATGCGTTTGTCAGGTCGGAAGAAATACATGCAGAAGGGCTGACCGGAACATGGACGAAAGATCATAACACCCTCAGCTGCTGCTCGGAATACGGTTATTCGGCTGCGCTTGCGCAGAAAATCCCGGAACAGTGCTGTATCCGTGCAACTTTGAAATATACAGGAGAACCGTCCCGGTTTGGCCTTGCTTTGCAGGTGGATGAGAAATTTGACTTCGGATATTATCTGATGTTTGAGCCGGAGTTCAACAGAATTCAGTTCCGTTCCGGACTTAGAATGTATGAACAGGGAGGACAGATGTTCCCGTATGCGGTAGAGATGGAGCGTCCGCTTACTCTGGAGACGGACAAAGAATACGAACTTGCACTCTATATACAGGATACAATCGCCGTACTCTATGTAAACAACGATGTGGCTTTTGGTTTCAGAATGTATAATTATCAGGGACGCAGTCTCGGAATCTTTGTCTCTGAGGGAAATCTGGAAGTAAAAGATGCAGTGATTATGACGGAAGATAAATTTATATGATAACTCTTTGAATGAGGCAGTTGTAGAACTTTCTTTGCGTGGGAAACCGATGAAGGTTACAAATCAGGAACTGGCACCCGATTTATCTACAAAAGGCTGTTTCCCAAAAGCCTGGATCAGGAGAGAAAAAGAGTTTATTTTATTGAAAGATGGTGGTGATGATGCTGTTCAAAAGGAACTCTTAGCAAGTAGATTGTGTCAGTGTTTCGATTTTAAACAGGTGAAATATAAAGAAGGTTTTTATGATGGGCAAAAAGTAACTGAGAGTAAAATAATAACCTCCAGGCAGTATTCTATTGTTTCTAAAATGGCATTTGAAATATATGCGCAAAATCATGACTTGAATGTAGTAGATGAGTGTTTGAGGATAGATAAAGAGACTTACTATGGAATGAATATACTGGATTATCTGGTTGGTAACATAGATCGACATCCGGAAAACTGGGGACTTTTGGTTGATAATCAGACCAATGAATATGTTTCACTGTATCCGATTATGGATTTTAATCAGAGCTTTGGAAGTTATGACACGATAGATGGAGCAAACTGCCAAACGGTTTATCCTGAGAAAAGAACGCAGCGGGAGGCGGCAATTGAGGCAGTCAGACATATTGGGTTACATCAGATTCAAGATATAGATGAAGATTTTTTTGAAAATAAGACAGAAGGGAAAGTAATGTTCTTTCGAAGACATAAGGAATTAAAAAATGCTGTAGATGACTGTGATTTTTGAATGTAAGATGTGACAATGACGTTACATCCTCTTACCCATTTTGTGACAATTATATAACGTCCTCTATACAGAAATATGCGGTTTTCAGCCAGTTACGCGGCAAAAAAACGCATATTTTTTGCCATGCGTGCAAAAATCCGTCCGGTGGACGAATTTTTGTTGCAGCAATGACTTGCCACGATTGAGCAGGCAGAGCAGATACTGATGGTAGATAATGAAATGCTCATAAGGATTAAGCATAATGAAATTTCAAACCATAACCTTAATGATAAATTTTATCAAAAAGGTTGTGGTTTTCTTGTTTATGAAATGGAGAACGGCAGGATTTCCTGACAGGAAACCGGAAGCCCTCCAGGTGTTTGTAATTCATAAATTTGTCTTTTTCTTAATACTTTTATTTAAAAAAACAAGAGAGTGTGTTAAAATTTTTTATACATTTATGGACATTTTCTTATATGACTGCAACTGTGATTCAAGAGGAATATGGACAGGAAAATATAAAAAGTGTTATGAAAAAGGAAACAGGAGGTTTTTACATGAAGTTAACAATGGGTGGCATCAAAGACAGTGAATCCTGGAAGAAAGCAGGCATCACCCTTCCCGGATATAATGTGGAGGAAGTTTCCGAAAAGGCAAAAAGAGAGCCGCAGTGGATACATTTTGGTATCGGGAATATTTTCCGTATTTTTATCGGCGGTATTGCAGATGGGCTTCTGGAAGAAGGGGTGATGGACAGAGGGATTACCTGCGTGGAGACTTTTGATTATGATGTGGTAGATAAAATTTATGAACCATATGACAATCTGGGTCTCAGCGTGATTCTGCATGGAGACGGTACACGCGATTATAAAGTTTTGGGTTCTCTGGCAGAAGCGGTCAAAGCCCAGTCTTCCGACCCGGGGCAGTGGAACAGACTGAAAGAGATTTTTGCAAATCCTTCTTTGCAGCTGGTATCGTTTACGATTACCGAAAAAGGTTATGCCCTGCAGAAAGCGGACGGTACCTGGTTTCCTTTTGTGGAAGCGGATATTCAGAATGGACCGGATAAAGCGGTTGGAGCCATGGCTGTGCTGACTGCCATGCTTTATGAGAGATATCAGGCCGGCGGGTATCCCCTGGCACTGGTGTCTATGGATAATTGTTCCCAGAATGGCGCAAGGCTTCGGGAATCTGTGCTGACCATGACTGAGGAATGGCAGAAAGCAGGATATGTGGATGCAGGCTTTGTCAGTTATGTAAGCGATGAAAAAATCGTGGCGTTTCCGTGGACGATGATCGATAAGATTACACCGCGTCCAAGTGAACAGATTGCGGAAGATCTTGAAAATCTGGGTGTAGAAGAGATGCATCCGGTTATCACTGGAAAGAAAACCTATATTGCACCGTTTATTAATGCGGAGAAACCACAGTATCTTGTAATTGAGGACAGTTTTCCGAATGGCCGTCCTGCACTGGAAAAAGGCTTTGGCGTCTATCTGGCAGACAGGAAGACAGTGAATCTGGCAGAGCGTATGAAAGTAACGGTATGCCTGAATCCGGTACATTCTGCGACCGGTCCTCTTGGAGTGGTTCTGGGATACGATCTGTTTGCCCATATGCTGAACACAGACGAAGATATGATGAAAATGGCCCGTATGGTGGCTTACGATGAAGGACTTCCGGTTGTTCCTGATCCGGGCATCCTTTCTCCCCAGGCATTTGTGGATGAACTTTTTGACGACCGTTTTCCAAATGAATATCTGGGAGATACCAATCTGCGTCTGGCTGTAGATGTATCTCAGATGGTAGGTATCCGCTTCGGAGAGACGATCAAAGCCTATGCGGCAAAATACGGAGATGCTTCCCGTCTTACTGCGATTCCTCTGGGAATTGCCGGATGGCTCCGTTATATGCTTGCTGTGGATGACAAGGGAAACAAATACGAACTTGCTCCGGATCCGATGAACGGAGAAATTCGGGAACAGCTAAAAGATATTGTAGTCGGACGCCCGGAAACCTTTACGGATCAGCTGAAGCCGATTCTATCCAATGAGCGCATGTTCTTTACAGATCTTTATCAGGCAGGAGTCGGGGAAAAAATCGAAGGCATGTTCCGCGAAATGCTTGCCGGACCCGGAGCTGTGAAAGCTACAGTACATAAATATGTCTGCAGATAGAAAAAATTCAAAAACTTCACTTTGAAATAATTTGAAAAAAATATTATAATAAAGTTACAACGAGTAGCATTCATGCGTAAGTCCAGTTGCGCAGATGCTGCTCGTTTATTTTTGAAATGGAGGAATAAGAAAATGAAACGGGTAAAAGCGGCATGTATTTGTCAGACACTTCATTTTATGCTGAAAGAGGATATCGGACATGATTATGCGGTAAAACTGGTAAATGAAGAATATGAACAGTATAAGGCGAAACTGGAACGCAGTCATACACGGTATAAAATAGTTGAAGAGACAGTACAGCCGGATGGTTCAATTATGGTTAAGATTATGAAACAATATAATGCAAGTCCGGTAGGAAACTATCTGGATTAAGGGAAAAGAAAAGCGTGTAGCCAGCGGCGTAAATCCAGCAAATGCCGGGCTGCACGTTTTTTTGTATCATAGGAAAGTGCTTTGCATTTTCCTATGATACAAAAAAGCCCTCCGGGCAGGATTCTTTATCATGCATTTGCTGTCGCACATTATGAAAATATACAATGCAGTTAAAAAGGAGGATTAAGTTAAGATGGCAGAAAGTAACAAGATGAAGGAAATGCCGGTAAATAAGCTCATGGTGCAGATGGGAATCCCCATGATCTTATCTATGGCATTGCAGGCGGTTTACAACATTGTAGATAGTGCCTTTGTTGGAAATATGCGAGTGGGAAGTGAAGCAGCACTTAATGCACTTACACTGGTTTTTCCGGTTCAGATGCTCATGGTAGCAGTTGGAATTGGAACCGGTGTGGGAACCAATGCGCTTCTCGCAAGGACACTCGGACAGGGAAATTCAAAAAAAGCAGCGAAGGTTGCAGGAAACAGTTTATTTCTTGGAGTAATTATTTATGTGGTATGCTTGCTGTTTGGAATTTTTGGAGTAAAAGCATATATTTCATCACAGACGGTTGATACGGAAGTTATTTCAATGGGAATAAGCTACTTAAGAATATGCTGTATCATTTCATTTGGAATTATTTTCTTTTCATTATTTGAAAAACTTTTACAGGCAACAGGGCGTTCTCCTTATTCTACAATAGGTCAGGTTGTGGGCGCAGTGGTAAATATTATCCTTGATCCAATCATGATTTATGGTATCGGACCTGTCCCTGAAATGGGAGTGAGAGGTGCAGCCTATGCAACGGTAATCGGACAGGTTGCGTCTGCAGTATTGCTGTTTATATTCCATATAAAATTTAACAGGGAATTTGAGCATGATATAAAGTATATGAAACCAGATGGTAGAATTATCAGGGAAATCTATGCCATCGGACTCCCGGCAATTATTGCACAGGCACTTATGTCTATCATGGTTTATGTGATGAATCTGATTTTGAAGTTTAGTCCTTCGGCACAGACCGCATATGGATTATTCTATAAAGTTCAGCAGTTTGTATTGTTCCTTGCCTTTGGTCTAAGAGATGCGATCACACCAATCATTGCTTTTGCATACGGAATGCACAGCAAAAAGAGAATTAAGGATGGAATCAAATACGGATTGCTCTATACGATTGTACTTATGATTGTTGGTGTGGCAATTACAGAAATTTTCCCGGGTGCTTTTGCAACTTTATTTAATGCTGGGCAGTCCAGAGAATATTTTATCGGAGCGATGAGGATTATTTCTATCAGCTTTATTTTTGCAGGAATCAATGTTGCATATCAGGGAATTTATCAGGCATTGGACGGTGGTATGGAATCACTTGTGATCTCATTGCTCAGACAGCTAATAGT
Source organism: Blautia sp. HCP3S3_G3 (assembly GCF_052063365.1). Lineage (NCBI taxonomy): Bacteria > Bacillati > Bacillota > Clostridia > Lachnospirales > Lachnospiraceae > Blautia > Blautia sp. HCP3S3_G3. The sequence continues at coordinate 20,914 of NZ_JBQHXR010000029.1, forward strand.
CATATTACCGCTGGCAGGCATTTTCTCCATTTTTGTCAGAAACGGACAGATGGGAGTTTCCCTGATCTGGTGGGCATTTCCAATAACAGAGATTATTGCGTGTCTGGTAGGATATGTATTTTTAAAGAGAATTAGAAAGAACAAAGTGGAAAGTTTAAGTTAAGGAGGAGTCGGTTATGGCAAAGAGAATCATTACGATCAGCAGAGAGTTTGGAAGCGGTGGTCGACTTATCGGTGAAGAAGTGGCAAAGAAACTTGGCGTTGCATATTATGACAAGGATGTCATTGGACAGATTGCAGAACAGTCTGGATTATCGCCGGAGTATATTCAGGAAAAGGCTGAATTATCTCCAAAGAAAGGATTGTTTGCCTATGCTTTTTCTGGGCGTGATATTACAGGAAAATCAGTAGAAGATATGGTATATGAAGCACAAAGAAGCGTAATTATGGAAATTGCTGAAAAAGAAAGCTGTGTAATCATAGGAAGAAATGCAGATTTTATTTTAAAGGACAGAAATGATGTAATAAATGTCTTTATACATGGCAATATGCCGGAAAAAGTACAGCGCATATGTAAATTGTATAATGTGACAGAAGCGGACGCTGTAAAAATGATAAATGATACAGACAAAAGACGCAGAACAAACTATAATTTTTATACCGAACAGAAGTGGGGAATGGCAGGCAATTATACATTGTCTTTGAACAGCTCTGTGTTAGGATATGATATGTGTCAGAAAATCATAATGGATTGTGCAAGAATATAAGAATAATAGGGACAAATAATTCTAAAAGGGTTATTTGTCCCTTGTTTATTTTTGAATGAATTTTCAAACACGCTCTAGGGAATCCTCCGCATCCACCCACATCTGCATTGTACCATCAAGATACAGAGTGCTTCAGATATAGTCAGGAATAAAAAATGGTTTTTGAGCTTATAGACTGAAAAGACGGTCTTCGAGTATGTTGACACAAGTATCAGAGTCATAGTAAAATCCATGCTGCATACAGGATTTCATGTGTTTGAAAATTGCTTTTTGATAGATTGGAGTCAAAATTTTCGAACATGTTATAGAGCGTGTTTGGCTTCCGCGAAATGTAAGAGGAGCCATGGAAAGGGTGTTTATGAAGAAATACGTCAGCGCGGTGGTGGATACCCCGGAGATATTGGAACAATTTCTGCGCAGGGAACTGGGGCTTTCCAGAAAACAGATCAGTCAGGCAAAATTCCGTGAGGAGGGAATCTGTGTCAATGGAGAGAGATGCAGAGTAACAGCAGCAGTGAAGCCGGGAGATCAGGTGACTGTCCTTCTGGAGAGCGAAGACAGGGAATCTGCACATCTGGTGTCGGGCTGCGGAACCCTTCGGATTTTATATGAGGACGAAGATATTCTGGCGGTGGATAAACCGTCAGGGATGGTGGTTCACCCTTCACATGGCCATTATGAAGATTCGCTGGCGAACATGGCAGCCCGGTATTTCCGGGAAAAAGGGATGGCTGTCCGGATCCGTCCGGTGGGGAGACTGGATAAAGACACTTCAGGAATCGTTCTCTTTGCCAAGAATCAGGTGGCGGCAGCCAGGTTATCAGAGCAGAAAAACTCAGGAGAGTTCTGCAAAGAGTATCTGGCTCTGGTACAGGGAGTACCGGAACAGCAAAAAGGCACGATCTGTACAGATATGAATAAAGATCCGGAGAGCCTGATGAAAATGAAAACTGTTGAAAAGGGACTCCGGGCAGTAACACATTATGAAATACGACAGGTGTTTCAAGATTATTCGCTGATAAGGGTTTCCATAGAAACAGGACGTACACACCAGATCAGAGTACATATGGCTTCTATTGGCCATCCGCTTCTGGGGGACAGGCTGTATGGAAAAGATATGCGAATGGAACGGACAGCTCTTCATGCAGCTGCCTGCTGTTTCAGACAACCTTTTACAGGAGAAAAAATACAGCTGCAGGCAGAGCTTCCGGAAGATATGAAAAAAGTAATGGATGGAAATATCTGTATTATCTGATGTCTGTGGTACTGATCTGCATTGCCATGTCGTCGATCTTTCGGGAGCGGATGGTTCCATATGCGGCAGCAGTTTTCAGAATTTGCTGCGGTGTATTTGTGTGAATATGAATTTTGCAGAGCGTATCACGTGCAGCACAAAGATAATATTCGCCAAAGGATTTCATGGTGTGTTCAAACTCTGTATGGTCTGTCTCAGGGAAGAACTCCAGTACAAATTCCGTGCAGTAACGCTGGGGAAGTTCTGCCGGAGAAGCTTCTGCTGTGGAAGCAGTACCTTCGTGTGAAATGGTTTCCATGTCTGGAAGGGTAAATTCCGGATAATTTTGTATAGATAATTCCGGAGCGAAACTCTGAAGGAAGCCATCCAGAACCAGACAGAAACCATATGCTCCGGAATCAATCACCTGAAATCTGCCAAGAATCGGATTCTGAAACGGAGTCAGAAGGAGTGCGGCATGCGCTTCGTCAGTGATTCTTTTGAAAATAAGACCGGCATCTTCCGTGAGATCCAGCATGGAGATGCCGGCTTTCGCGCTTTGAGAGGCAACAGAGAGTATCGTACCGGTCATGGGATGGGGTACGGCAGCTTCCGCCGTCTGTGCACCTTTTTGAAATGCAAGAGCCAGATCACGTCCGGATATCCTGCTTTCTGCCGGAAGAGCGGTTGAAAAACCTTCAAAAAACAGTGTCAGGATCGTGCCGGAGTTTCCATGGGCACACTCCAGAAGCTGCAGATAGGCTTCATCCAGAATTTCAGCAGGGGTTCCGTCAGGTGGAAGGCTGCGTGCAGTCAGTTCTACGGAACGGGTCATATTGATACCTGTATCGCGGTCTGCGACAGGAAATACATTTAAACGATTTAACAGATCTTTTTGTTTCTTAAGATTTTCAGCTGCGTATAAAAATCCCATACGCATCTGTTCTCCATTGATCCATTCGGACATTGATCATTCCTCCAGAATATGAAAGACTTTTTGTAAAAATAGGGATTCTGTGAAAAAACAAATCATTCATGCGACATTGTTTGAATGGTTCCAAGAACCACTGTGTCGATAATTATAAACTTTTTTTTGATGGATGACAAGATGACTGTCCGGTATATCGGATAATAAATAACCAACCTGCTATTTTCCGGTATAAATGCATGAAAACACTTCATGGAATGTTTCCTGTGAACAGTAACGGTCAGTAATCTTTTTCGGAAAAGTGTATGATTTTTCCTGTAAATACTTCCGCAAAAGCATGGAATTTACGTACAATTTGGTTGCGTAATTTCGAAATATGTATTAGAATAATAAGAAACAATAAGAATTTGGTTTTATGTCGCGGGGATGATATTTTCGGCAGCAGATTTTCCTGCCGGAGATGATCCTATGTTGATTTTGTGGATAGATGGAGGAATTATCAGATGGAATCCAGACGAGTCCGTTTGATTACTCATACAGGCTGTGATATGCCGCTGGAGGAAGCGAAGGCCCTTCATATTGGAATGATTCCGGATAAAGTGATTTTTGGAGATACGGAATACCGTAACATGACAGAGATTACAGCGGAAGAGTTTTACAGTAAAATGGAAGCTGCCGGAAACCTTCCTACCAGTTCCGGACCTTCTGTCGGAGATTTTGTCAGAGCGTTTCGTGAAGCTGCCAGAGATGCGGATGAGATTCTCTGTCTGATGATCACGTCCCGGATGTCAGGCTGTTATGCGACAGCGGTGGCAGCAGCGGGAACCGTGAAACGGCAGGGGCTTACAGTACCTGTTTATGTATATGATACGCAGCAGTGTTCGCACGGAATGGCACAGATGGTGCGTGCAGCGGCGAAGATGGCTGAAGCTGGAGACTCCGCTTTGCAGATTATGGAGAAACTTACAGAACTGCAGAGTAAAATGGGAGTCTATTTTGTGTTGGAGTCTTTAAAAAATGCAAGGAAAGGCGGTCGTGTGGGAGCAATTAAGGCACTTGCTGCAGATGCTCTTGGAATTAAACCGCTTCTTTTATTTGCAGATGGATTAGTGAGCGATTACGGTGTGGCCAGAGGAATGAATGACGGAATGGAACGGGTTGTCTCCCGTTTTGTGAAAGAAGGCATTCCGGATGAGACCGTAACGGTCTTTCATGCAGCTGCACCCGAGCGTGCGGAGGAAATGAAACAACGGATTCTGAGAGAAGTTCCACATGCGGTGATCAGAATCGAATCTGTAGGACCGGTAATCGGTATTTATACAGGAAGAGGCTGTGTTGGAATTGCATTTACCAGGAAAGAGTAAAAATGTTGTGGATGTTGACAGGTACCGGTGCATTTGGCCTTTTATTTTTATTTGAATATCAGAAATGCAGGCATGTGAAACGAAAACAGGACGGAAAAAATCCGTGGTTTTTCCTGGGCACTCTGCTTCTGATTCTGTCATGTGCAGCTTTGGGAAGAGAAAGCACATGTGCCGGCGGAATCCGTCTGGCGGCAGGAGTACTGATCCTGCTTGCAGGAATTGTTTTTTATATTGTGGTTCTGTCGGTCCCAGTGGATGCCGGAGAATATACCGGAGATACTGGGAAATCTCCTGTCTGCCGCAGCGGACTTTATGGTCGGGTACGCCATCCGGGTGTATGGAGCTTTCTGGTGTGCGGGATCGGGTATGGCATGATTTTTCCGGATGCAGTGCTTCCGGCGGTATGGTTTACTTTTTTGAATTTGATTTATACATGGTTTCAGGACAGGTATTTCTTTCCCGTATATCTGGAAGGCTATGAACAGTACCGGAAGGAAGTTCCTTATCTGTTTCCGGGAAAATAATTTGTATGAAAGGAAGGAGGGAGTGCGGTGCGTTTTAAGGAAAAACTGGAAAAGTATTCATCAAAAGAAATCTGGGATGAGTACTGCGGTTTTCTGGATCTGTCTATGGAAGAGTATATGGATATCCAGTATCGTCTGCTGAAAGAGCAGATTGCATGCTATTCCCGCTGTGGTCTCGGACAGAAGATCATGCACGGTGAGATCCCTTCTTCTGTTGAGGAATTTCGCAGGAAAGTTCCTTTGACGACTTATGAAGATTATGCGGAAATTCTTCTGAATAAGCGGACAGATATGCTTCCGGGAGAGCCGGTGGTATGGCTGGAGACTACCTGGGAGAGCGGAAACCGGCCGCAGAAGCTGGCTCCGTATACACGGGAAATGCTGGATGTATATACCAGCAATATTCTTGCCGCAATGATACTTTCCACAAGTGAGGAACGCGGCAAATTCAAGGTGCACTCAGGTGACCGGGCATTGTATGGGCTGGCACCGCTTCCTTATGCGACAGGGCTGTTTCCCATGCTGATCGCGCCTGAAATGGATATACGGTTCATGCCCTCATTAAAAGAAGCAAAGAATCTTTCTTTTTCCCAGCAGAGCAAGAGAGGATTTTCCATGGCCATGAAGTGCGGAATGGATCAGTTCTTTGGCATGAGCAGTGTGGTATATACGATTACGCAGAACTTTGAGAAATTTACTGCTTCCGGTTCGGTAAGCCTGAAAAAACTGGCAGGTGTGCGTCCGAATATGCTGTATCGGATTCTGAAAGCGAAATATATCAGTGCGAGAGATAACAGACCTATTTTGCCGAAGGACCTGTTTGATCTGAAAGGGTTTGTCTGTGTGGGAACGGACACTGCTCTGTTTAAAGACGAACTGGAAAAAGCATGGGGCAAACGTCCGATGGAAATTCACGGAGGAACAGAGCCGTCCTGTCTGGCTACGGAAACATGGTGTAAAAATGGTCTGGTATTTTTCCCGGATAATGCTTTTTATGAATTTATTCCAAAAGAAGAAATGCTGAAAAATGAAGCAGACCCGTCCTATGTGCCGAAAACCTATCTGATGGATGAGATAACCGCCAATCAGGAATACGAACTGGTGCTGACGATGTTTAAAGGCGGTGCATTTATGCGTTACCGTCCGGGAGATATGTATCGGTGTCTGCGTACATCCAGTGAGAGAGACGGAGTGATGCTTCCTCAGTTTGAATATATTGACCGTGTGCCGTCGGTGATCGATATTGCCGGCTTCACAAGGATTACAGAAAACAGTATTCGGACGGTTCTGGAAATGTCCGGACTTCCGGCAGGAGACTGGTTTGCGCTGAAGGAGTATGATGGGGACAAACGTTCCTTTGTGCATTTCTATGTGGAAGTTGCGCCGGACAGGCCGGAGGCCGGTTTTTTGAATGAGGAGATTATTCGGGAGCATTTCAGTATTTACTTCCGGCATTATGATCATGATTATAAGGATCTGAAACGTCTTCTGGGAGTAGAACCTCTGGCTGTGACGATCCTTCCGCAGGGAATTCTGCAGCGATTTGAAAAACGGTTTGGTTATCCTATGAGAAAAATCAATCCTTCCATGCAGGATGTGATCGATCTGAAACATCTGCTGGAAGAATCCGATCAGACAGGAGGCAGCGCTTATGACTCTCCTGAATGATTTTATGTTTACAAGAGTTCCGCTGATTGCGCTGCTCTGTAATATTTTCCTGCTGTTTACCCTGCTGTCTGCAAAAAAAGACTCATCGATCCGGGCGTTTATGGGGCTTTTGACTTCCTTCCTTCTGTGGACGGGCGGAGCGTATCTGATGCGTCAGCAGATTTATCCGGGTACTGGATTCTGGTGGAAAGTTTCTCTGACCGGAATTTTTCTGGTTCCTTATATGTATTTTCTTCTGGTTTCCGCTTATACGGAGCAGAAAGGGTTTTTCCTGAAAAGTGTGTGGGGAGTGGGAACGGTAATTCTGGTCATTCTGAATTTTTTTGATGTGTTTATGACCACTCCGGTAATTACGGTGATAGACGGGGAGACAGTTTCGGATTATTCGATCAAATGGCCGGCAGTTTTTCCTGTTCTGTTTACCCTGGGAATTTTTATCTGTATATGGCGGATGATATCCAAAACACTGCGGGAAGAGGGGATGCCGATGTCCTATCTGACTCCGTTGTTTGTGGGCGTTGCTGTAATGATGATCGGAATTCTGATCAATACGATTCCGGAATTTACTTCGCTGCCTACGGATACTCTTTCGTGTGCGATTAATGCGGTATGTATCTACTATGCATTTTATAAAAAAAGATTTTATGCCTTGAGCCAGATTACATCCAAAGGTTCCATGTATGTGGTATCGCTGGTGATCACAGGTGTGCTTTTGACGTCCGTGTATCACTCTGTTGAAAGCTTTATGGAGCGGAGACAGTTTGGCTCTGAAATGAATATGACGCTGATTCTGACGGTAATCTGTTCCGCGTTTGCTATTGTTATTTTTGTAGCGCTGAATAAACTGCATGACGGTCTTTTTGTCAGAGATCAGGTCCGCAGAGAAGACCGGGTGCATGATTTTTCTGTGGCTGTAAATTCGACGCTTAAGACAGAAGAAATCCTTCAGAGATTTCTGGAACTGGTACAGGAAGAGGTGCCGGTGGATCATGTATACATCTGTCTGTATGAGGAAGAAACCCGGGAATTTGTATCTGATACGAGCGTGCGGTCATTGGAGCATCCGCTGCGATTTCGGGAGGATCATCCAATGATCAGGAAGCTTCAGAACAGCCGGAATGGAATTCTGTATGCAGATTTCCGCAAAACAACAGCTTATAAGAGTATGTGGGAGGAGGAAAAGAGGCAGCTTTCCCATATTCAGGCAGCATACATACTTCCCTTTAAGGGAGACGGGCGTCTGACGGGGTTTGTTATTCTTTCTGAGAAACAGAACCGGAAGGAATACTCTTATACGGAGCTGAATTTCCTGGAATCGGTTGTATCTGTTGCCTCTATCGCATTGAAAAATGCATCTCTGTATCGGGAAATCGAAAGAGAAGCCCTTCTGGATCCGCTGACAGGACTTTTGAACCGGAGAACTCTGAATAAGAAACTGGAACAGCAGTTTGAGAAAAAAGCTTCTCCGCTTACTTTGATTCTTTTGAACCTGGATGACTTCAGTTTATATAATGAGTTGTACGGAAGTGAAGAAGGCGATCGGATGCTGGAAAAATTTGCAGAAATTCTGAAGTATGTTTTTTCAGCAGATGCGATTCTGTCGAGATACGGAGGTAAGGAGTTTGCGGTTCTTCTGCCGTATTGCGATACGCTGACTGCACAGCGGAAAACGCAAAAAGTACAGGAAATGCTGGCTTCCTATATTGCCAACAGCAGTGGAAGAATTAAGAAATTCCTGACGTTTTCTGCAGGAATCTGTTCTTATCCATCTGTGGCAGCTAATGCAAAACAGCTCCTTTCCTATGCGAATATGGCGGTTTTCCAGGTGAAACAGCATGGAAAGAATCAGATTGAAATTTATCATAATCAGGTGACCATGCCGGAATCTGTGCAGAAAGAAGAAAATATTCATGAGCTGACGTCTACCATTTACGCTCTGACTGCAGCGATTGACGCAAAGGATCATTATACGTTCAATCATTCCCAGTGTGTTTCTAATTATGCGGCGAAGCTTGCGCAGGAAGCGGGGCTGGCGTCCGATCATGTGGAAATTATACGTCAGGCAGGACTTTTGCATGATATCGGGAAGATTGGGATTCCTGATGCGATATTGACAAAGACAGGAAGACTGACGCCGGAAGAGTTTTCGATTATGAGACAGCATGTGGAGCGGTCGATCGAGATGATCCGACATCTGCCGTCACTGGATTATGTAATTCCGGCTGTTCTCGGACATCATGAACGTTATGATGGAAAAGGATATCCCAGAGGGATTTCGGGGGAAGATATTCCGGTCAGTGCACGGTGCCTTTCTATTGCGGATGCGTTTGATGCCATGGTTTCCAAGCGTTCTTACAAGAATCGGATGCCGCTGGAGAATGCGTTATCTGAAATTGAGAAGAATCTTGGTTCGCAGTTCGATCCGGAGCTGGGAAAACTGTTTGTAAAGATGATCCGAGAAGGGGTTATGGAGGTTATTTATTATTGAGAAATACAAGAAATGTGAGACATGCCGGGCGCAGAACGGTAGAACAGAATATGAGATAAGAAAAAGGGATTGTTGTGAAGGGGTCTGCTTAACGTGGAGCGGTTCATGATGATCCCTTTTTTGCGGGATTTTGCAAGGGACAGGATTTGCCTGGGAATTCTAAAGTGGGTTTCTGGTAATAATTAAAATCTTTAGTGAATTATAGGGGGCTTTAGGTAATCACAGCGAGTTTTAATGAATTACAGTAGATCTTAGCTTTGCAGAAATCCGTGGGGATTTTTTGCGTTTTTGTGCTATGGATTTCTCCGGAACTTCCGT
>NZ_JBQHXR010000030.1:0-29578 GCF_052063365.1 Blautia sp. HCP3S3_G3
ATCTTGTTTTTGATAAAAATAATCAAGGGCTTGTAAGCGGATAACCGCTCCCAAGCCCACTCAATTATCATAGAAAATCTGGATTTACAGAGATTATTTCACACTGTCTCAGAAAACAGGATTGCCACCAAAACCGAAGAAATCCGAACTCTTAAAGCCGGATTATCCGGTATCGTCAGACAGCATGGATTTGCAACGGTGCAGGATTTCTACACTGCATTCTATACCGCACAGCGTGTCACCGACGCATATCAGAAAGAATGTGCCAAGTGGGATAAATCCTACGGAGAGAAAGCCACTCCGAAAGCCGAATCAATGCACGAAAAGTTACAGCGGTATCAAGAAAAGGCTGACAGGCAGAACGCCAGCCAACCTTACCTAAACAGAGATAAAGGGGCGAGATAATCGCCCCTTGAATTTATTGACTATTCAAATCTTATAAATATAATTATTGCACATTCGCATTATACAAGTCCATAAAATAAGAATCTGTACGTAGTAGTTCTTCAAAAGTCCCTTGTCCAACAATCTTCCCTTCTCTAAAGAGAATAATTCTGTCAAAACCGGCAATGGAATTTAATCTATGTGCAATCGCAATGACCGTTTTATCTTCCATTTTTTGCATAACTGATTTCATTACATTTTCTTCTGTTAAGTTATCCATTGCAGATGTTGCTTCATCCAAGATGACAAGTTCGGAGTCTTCAAACCACAAGCGAGCTAATGCAAGTCTTTGTTTTTCTCCACCTGATAAACAAGTACCTTTCTCACCAATTTCAGTATTTAAGCCTTCCGCAAGATTCTCAACTAAATGAGATAGTTGCACTTCACTCAATGCGTCCAGCATTTGTTCTTCTAACACCTTTTTCTCAAATACCAAATTTTCTTTTATTGTTCCGTCAAAAACAGGGGCATCCTGCGATAAATAACTAACTCTATCATACAAATCATTAAGACAAATTCCACTTAACTCCTTGTCTCCTAAGCGAACTTCTCCTTGATTGTATTTTAGTAATCCCAATAATATCTTAATCAAGGTCGATTTTCCAGAACCACTTTCTCCTACAAAAGCTATTTTTTCTCCTTTTTTTATGGACAAACTCAAATCATCAATAATTTTTCGTTCCTCATATTGGAATGATAAGTTTTTTATTGCTATTTCGCCAACAGCCGCACTTATTGCGTTACCGTTTCTTAATTGATCATCATCTTTTAAGCCTAAAAATTCTTCAAATCTCTTATAAGACGCCTTGTCCAATTTATATTGGACATAAAGTACATTAAAAATAGCAATTGGCGTATAAGCATTTTCAATCAGTGCAATTAGTGCAACTACGGAACCTACTGTAAGGTTTTGCGTTTTCCATGCATAAAAAAGAATACCAATATCTAACATTGCCACAAGTAGCGCAAATATTGTAAAGAATGCTTCATGAATCATATTCATTTTTACCTTTGCTGAAACAATACTCTCTTTGGCATTATTAGTTTTCTTTATTTCATTCGGAAACTGTTTGCTCATACGAAATATCAACATTTCCATAAAGCCTCTAACCAAATAATGATTTAGTAGCTCTTCACTGTTCAAAATTTTTTCTTTTATTTTATATAAAAACTTTAGTAGAATGTTGGTTATTATAAAAATAAGCATATAGCCTACAAACAATACATAAGTAACTTTTTTATCTATTTTCCAAATAAAGTATACACTAAAAACAATGGTCGGAAGTAGGTCTCGAATCAAACGCAACCAGAAATTGAATAATACATTTCTTCCTGCTGATGAACCATTTTCAATCCTTTGAACAAGTTTGCCCGTACCTATTTTCTGGTATTCTGTATAATCAATTGTACTTATTTTTCTAAGGGACAAAAGCTTAAAATCCAGATAAATACCATGTTCCAATTTCTTTTCAGGATAATTATCCAGATAATTCATACAATAATTTACCAGTAAAATAAAACCATATGTTGCAACTCCTGTAAATGCAAGTGTTCTATCAGCCAATCCATCAATGACCTTTTGGAAATAGTCAGCCTTGTAATTAGCCATAAATGCATTAAATATACCTAGTCCAATGTAGACTAATACCCATATTCTGTTTTTCTTTAATATTTCTTTTATATAACGCATAACTGTACTCCTTTATAGATTGTATTTCAAGCATTAGGACAGTACAGTCAACGACTGCTAGCAAGTTTCTTTTAACCTCAGCACAATCTGCCAACAGTTTACATCAACTGTACTGAGTAGTTATCTCGGATAAATTTCATATCATTCTCACCTCTTCCAAATAAGATACTTCTATTATTTTATCACATCAAGTCCCAATATTCTATCGTCATTTCGCCAAAAGAATCAATTCACCATATCTCTAAACTATCAATCGCATCCACCCATGCCTGCATTTCTCCATCTAAAGCAAGCCGAGCATATTCAAGTGGCTCATCTATTGCCAATGCGTTAAGCGAATTCTGTGAGCAAGGAGTGGTTTTCAAACCATCCTCTGCCTTGTTACAATCAATCCGCAATATGTAATTCTCAAATGTGGTTACATCAATACTATTCGTAATAGGGTTATACTCCGCATATATCAATCTCATCTTATCCATCCTTTCTTGAAAATGTATTATAAGCATTTCATCCAGTCCCAACCGCCATTTTTATAATTTGTTATAAATTGTTACCAGATTTTCTTTCCCTTATTTTTTCCCTTATGAGGGTTCGTAAACAAGGGTAGAACGATATAACACAATACAAGATGTAATGGGAAGGACACCAGCGAAAAGTTTAGTGTTTTCAAGGGTTTGACGAGATTTCTATAACAAAATATAACAGTTATTAAATCCCATAAAAATCGTCATCTGAGAACTGAAAGTTTTACTCGTGGCGATAGGCCACAATCTATATAAATATCAGAAAAAAAGATGAGAAACAGAACTGCCGCATAGATTCAAAAAAAGGATTTCTATGGGGTAGGGGAAGTGCGCTTTCTTTGCGCATGATTTCAGTCTTTTATACACAACAGGTACAAAAAGGGAGATGCAAAAAAACACAATCGAGTTTTTTCACATCCCCGATTCTATAAAATGCAGAATATGCATAAAACTGAAAGAATTTACACCTTATTTAAAAATGTGGGGCACTTCATATTGTCCTATAAAAATATCATAAACACAGAACTTATATTTACTACCTATGCAAAGTAGAGAAACAACTCAATTTTTTCTTATTTAAAATCAGAAAACAAGCAACTAAAATCTAATCATTATGAAGCGAGATCCCTTTTTGCGTAAATCATACCAGCTCCCACAGTCATAATCACAATCATTATCGTCCCTAAAATCAAAGCAACACAATCCCTTGATTCTCCAGCAAAAATTGATGTCGCATTTGAATAGGAAAACGGAGAAATAAAGATAGCGTCCTTTAAATCAGGAACAACTCTTGCCATCAAATCATACACATACAGCAGCGTGGCAACTGAAATTCCAATTCCTAGCCTGTTCTTTTTGCTTACCGCAGAGATCACAAAGCAAATAGCCGCAATTTCGATATTCATCATTAACTGAAAAAGCATACACTCTGTGAATATGCTTCCAAAATCCGTTTCTCCAAGAAAAACAAACCCGACTTCATAAAGCATGCCACAAATCAATGTAAAACAAATAAGGTTTAGTAGCACTGCAAAAAACTTCATTGCTATTACCTTGCCCCGTGAAACCGGAAGTGTAAACGTATATTCCGCAGTATGCCCATCCTCTTCCTTTGAAAGAATTACTGTGGCGATGGAAGCTGCAAACATACTGCTTCCAAGTGCATGAATCGTTCCGATTTCTGTGGCAAAATATCCTTTTAATGTTGCTATACTGAGTGTACTCATTCCAAAAGCATCCGAAAACGCGCCCATTGTTGCAAAACTCTCTGCCATATCTGCCATGCTATCTTCCATGCCCTTATATAAAATGATGCAGATGAGCCCCATTCCGCCCACGGAAAGCGCCCATATCAAAAGACTTTTCCAACCTGATTTCCATTCGTTTTTCAATATTGCCGGCATTTACTTTTCCTCCTTCAAATAATAGTGCATAAATACTTCTTCTATGGACGGTTCCTCGATGATAATATCCTCGATATGATGTCCTTCCAGTTCCTTATATAAATTGTTCAGGTTATCCTTGTAGATATAATCAAGCTTTTCGCCATCCCGTATCATTTTGATTCTCTTTGATCGACTGCTCAGAAGATTATCGACGGTATCTGTGACAACCAGCCTGCCTTCCTTCATAATTGCCACACGAGTACAGTGATTTCTTACTTCCGATAAAACGTGAGTGGAAAGCATACAGGTCGCACCCTTATCCACATACTCCTGAATCAACTCAAAGAAAACATTTTGCATCAGAGGATCAAGTCCGCTGGTCGGTTCATCAAAAACAAAAAGCTTTGGTCTGTGCTGCATTGCGCAGATGATGCTGACCTTTTTCCTGTTTCCAAGTGAGAGCTCATTGATTTTTCTTTTTACGTCCACCTGAAGTCTGTCGCAAAGTTTTTCTGCTTCATCGGTACAATCAACCTTTCTGACATCTGCCGAATGCTTCAGCATTTCCCTGATTGTCATGCCCGGATAAAACCATGCTTCACTTGGCATATAGCCAATGTCTGCAAGGATTTTTTCTCTGTCCTTTACGCTGTCAAGACCATTGATTCTTATTTCTCCTTGGTCATACTTTATCAATCCAAGCATTGAGCGGATAGTCGTTGATTTTCCGGCACCATTCGGTCCAAGGAAACCAAAAATTTCACCTTCCCGAACCGAGAATGTTACATCCTTCACACCTCTGTTTTTTCCATAATTTTTTGTTAAATTTTGAATCGTTATCATATCTTTCATTTCTCATGTACCTCCGTCTGATGATAGAATAGTACGAAAAAAAGATGGGCACAATAGCTGTACCCATCAGTGACACTTTTTCAACTCTAAGTTGCACTATTTATTACCTGTCCTTGTTTTAAATAATTTCAAATCAGAATTCAATATTTTGTCATCAATTCTGCGTCTGCATTTATATGCCAAATAAACACAAAAATATATGAATACAATATAGGCGGCGAACCCAAAAGTCACATAAGGATTTTTATCAAACCAGTTTCCTATGTATGACACTACCGTATATATTATTGTGCAGATTATTATACCTATCAGTTCCTTCTTGCTCATTGCATCTGCCTCATCAAAATTCCAAAGCACATAAACCTGAAGATACCCAACTGCATAGGTCAAAAAAATCATTTCCGCCATATGCAGTATTTCTGCCACAGTCACACCAATGCAGAGCCGATATGTACAGTAGTAAAAAAGAACCCCGAAAAAATAAAGACATGCCTTAAACTCGATTCCAATTTCCTTTGTAAGATACCTTTCCCAGAGGGATACTTTTTTCTTATCACTTTTTTTCATTCCCTTTCTCCTTTCAGAAGCTTCCTAAAATCCGATGCGTATGTACGGGAAATAATGATATGCTCACCGCTGACAAGTGTTGCATCAATCCTATTCGACGGCATACTTTTTAGCTTTTCCACCTTGTTGACATTGATAATCATCGACTTGCTACAGCGGAAATAACTCTCATCGTCTAAAAATAATTCGATTGAATATAATGACATGTCTACTTGAATTTCATTATCGTCTGTGTAGACAAATGTCTTATTATCCACCTTTTCTACATACAGAATTTCCTCTGGTGTAAAAACAATTGTCTCGTCGTTTTTTCGTCCTATTAGTTTTCTTTGACGTTTGTCCATAAAAAGCAACACCGCCTCAACCTCAGGATTTTTCTCCTTATAATATAAAATCAGCTCATCTTCGCCTTTATTAATCTGATTAATCGTGTATCGCATAGAACTCCTTTCTTAGCAATCCTCCTGTATAATTACCACAATTCTAAACTGTCCTCTGCATCAATCCACATTTGCATAGTCCCATCAAGGTAAAGTCGTGCATACTCCAAAGGGTTGTCTATGGCAAGAGCATTCAATGCACATTCAGAACCGGGAGTTGTTTTTAAATTCTTTTCTGCCTCCCAGCAGTCAATCCTCAGAATATATCCGGCATAAGTGCATATATCAATGCTGTTGTGGTAAATGTTGTACTCTGCATATATAATGTTCATCCAATCCATCCTTTCTTGAAAATGTATTATAAGCATCTCATCCAGTTCCAACTGCCATTTTCATAATTTATTATAAGTTGTTACCAGATTTTCTTTCCCTTATTTTTTCCCTTATCAGCGGCCATAATCAAGGGTAAAACGATATAACACGATACAAGATATGACAGAAACGACACCCACGAAAACTTTAGTATTTTCAAGGGTTTAACGAGATTTTTATAACAAAATATAACAGTTATTAAATCCCTAAAAATACCTCAAGTGAGAATTCAAATTCATGCGCGCTTTCAATCTCACCGGAAGACTGAAATTTGACTTGCCTATTTTCTTAAAATCTCATGTGGAGCTTCTATTTCATTTGCCAAGGTATGCTCTGTTAATTCTGACATCAATTTCAATTTTTTATTAATCAATGGTCGCATACAATTAGGAACATGTTCCTGATGCGCTCTGTGGATTGCTACACATTCCTTACAGTTTCCGTGATAACGACAGGCTTTCAGGCAAGGACAGTGATCTTTGTCTTTATACTCCTTACGAAATTCCGCTGCAAATTCCTCTTGCAGTCTCAGCCCCTCGACACGGTTTCCCTTATGAAATTCTACCATTGCATCCAGTTCTTTCTGGTTCCCTTCAATCTTCATGTTATTATAGCGCCTCCATTTCAACTATTCCTCATTTTCTGATAAATTCCAATTTTGTTGTCATCTTCATTATACTTCATCGCCTATCGAAAAGATAGCATATCATCTAGTACAATTTCCATGCTTAAAACCACAATATTAATATCCCTCGACTACTATAACTTCACCTTCTTCATCAGTTGGGGGTTGAAAATGATCATAATAAGTGGAAGCTGTTTGCTCCGTCAATATGATATCATTTTGGGTGTGCTTTTCCCGGTTGACAGTATGGACAGCTGTGAGGAAATGATGATTCAGGACTGGCCGGGCGCTCTTTACAAGAAAGATGACACGGCATTTCTCTGTTGGACTTATTCTCCGGAAGTCACTTATGTTCTGGAATACACTCCAAGCAAAATTGATGATTCCGAAATCATCAAGATGGCTGAAAGTGCAGAACCTGTAAAATAAAAACCACAGTCTGCACTTCAAATCGGAGCGTGACTTTGACTTTTTATTTATGCACGGGCATGATTTTTCTATCATTCCTTCTTGGAAAAATGTGATTTTATCACGGAGAGCGCCTCCGAAACAGGTTATACTACAAATACAAAATATGGAGGTATACACATGAAAAGAATCATTCCCATTTTAATGACTTTACTGCTTCTCTCTGGTTGTGCAACGCAATCCGCTGAAAAAACCTATCGACAGATTACTATGGAGGAAGCTATTACGATGATGGAGAAGGAAACCGGATACATCATCCTCGATGTTCGTACTGCTCAGGAATATAGCGAAAAGCATATTCCCGGTGCTATCAATATTGCCAACGAATCCATTGGCACAGGGGATATCTCTGAACTGCCGGATAAAGATCAGCTGATTCTGGTATACTGCCGCAGCGGTAATCGGAGTAAGCAGGCATCTGAAAAACTGGTGAAACTGGGCTACACCAATATCATTGAGATCGGCGGAATTAATAGTTGGCCCGGTGAAACAGTCACCGGCGATAAGTGATAAAATCACAGAACAAGGAACGACTACTGGATATAATAAAGCCATAAAAAAGAAAACAGGAGGACTTAAATATGTCTGCTATCAGTGTTAATAAAAACAATTTCAATCAAGAGGTTTTGAACTCGGACAAGCCCGTCCTGATGGATTTCTGGGCTCCCTGGTGTGGTCCTTGCCGCATGGCAGTTCCTCTGGTAGAGGAGATTGCCAAGGAGCGCTCCGATATCAAGGTTGTTAAAATTAATGTGGATGAGGAACAGGAACTGGCTATGCAGTTCGGTGTGATGAGCATACCCACTCTGGTGGTTATGAAGAACGGAAAGATTGTCAATCAAGTCACCGGTGCCAGACCTAAGGCTCAGATTCTCGCCATGCTGTAAGGAGGTGCAAAGATGAGATTCTTCGATTTCCTGAAAGGCCCTGACATCAATCAGGGTGTCAAAGAATATAGCACTACGGATGGCGCAGTCCTGCTGGATGTTCGCACCCCCGACGAATACCGGCAGGGGCATATCCCCGGCAGTAAAAATATTCCTTTGCAGTCCATTGACAAAGTGGCTGGCATGATTGACAATAAAGCTACCCCCATCTTTGTACACTGTCTCAGTGGTGCAAGAAGCCGCCAGGCAGCTGCTGTTTTGCAGCAGCTGGGTTATACCAACGTGAAAAACATAGGCGGAATTTCCGCTTATGCAGGAAAGGTGGAACGATAATATGAAAGTTGTCATTGTAGGCGGTGTGGCAGGCGGTGCTACCGCTGCCGCCCGTATTCGCAGACTGAATGAGCAGGCAGAAATCGTAGTTTTTGAGCGCTCGGGGTATATCTCCTATGCCAACTGTGGTCTGCCATACTATATCGGTGATGTGATTACCGATCGGTCGGATCTGACCCTCCAGACCCCGGAAAGCTTCTTTTCCCGGTTCCGTGTGAACATGAAGGTGCGCCATGAGGTCACAGCGATTCATCCTGAAGAAAAAACCGTTTCCGTGAAAAATCTGGAAACCGGTGAGGAGTTTGAGGAGAGCTATGACAAGCTGATTCTCTCTCCCGGAGCCAAGCCTACCCAGCCCCGGCTTCCCGGTGTAGGTCTTGATAAGCTGTTCACCCTGCGTACTGTTGAGGATACCTTCCATATCAAGGATTACATCAATGCAAACCATCCCAAATCCGCTGTACTGGCAGGCGGTGGCTTCATTGGATTGGAGCTGGCAGAAAACCTGCGAGAGCTGGGGATGGATGTCACCATTGTCCAGCGTCCAAAACAGCTTATGAATCCCTTTGATGCCGATATGGCTTCTTTCATCCATAATGAAATGCGCAAGCACGGTGTAAAGCTGGCACTTGGTCATACCGTAGAAGGGTTTGAGGAAAGGGACGGCGGCGTGGATGTGCTGCTGAAAGACGAACAGCCTCTCCATGCGGATATGGTAATCCTGGCCATTGGTGTTTCTCCCGAAACCACCCTTGCAAAGGATGCCGGGTTGGAACTGGGCATTAAAGGAAGTATTGTGGTCAATGACCGAATGGAAACCTCCATTTCCGACATCTATGCCGTGGGCGATGCGGTGCAGGTGAAGCACTTCGTCACCGGGCAGGATGCTCTGATCTCTTTGGCTGGCCCTGCCAATAAACAGGGACGAATCGCTGCGGACAACATCTGTGGCGGAGACAGCCATTATACCGGCTCCCAAGGCAGCAGTGTCATCAAGATCTTTGGCATGACTGCCGCTACTACCGGCGTAAATGAGACCAACGCCAGAAAAACAGGGCTGGATGTTGATACGGTTATCCTGTCGCCCATGAGCCATGCAGGTTACTACCCCGGCGGGAAAGTCATGACAATGAAGGTGGTCTTTGAAAAGGCGACTTATCGCCTGCTGGGTGCGCAGATCGTAGGCTATGAAGGTGTGGATAAGCGCATTGATGTGCTGGCCACCGCTATCAGGGCAGGAATGAAAGCCACGGAACTGAAGGATCTGGATCTGGCCTACGCACCGCCTTATTCCTCTGCGAAAGACCCGGTAAATATGGCTGGCTTTATGGTTGAGAATATCGCAAACGGTATTCTGAAACAATGGCATCTGGAAGATGCAGATCGTCTTCCTCGTGACGGAAGCATAACTCTGTTGGACACCCGCACTGTGGAAGAATTCGCACACGGACACATTGACGGCTTCTTTAACATCCCGGTGGACGAGCTGCGGGAGCGGCTGGGTGAGCTGGACAAGCGTAAGCCTGTCTACGTCATCTGTCAGAGCGGTCTGCGCAGCTACATTGCCTGTCGTATCCTGGCCGGAAACGGCTTTGACTGCTATAACTTCTCCGGCGGCTTCCGTTTCTATGATGCTGTGACCAATGATCGCTGTCTCATTGAATCGGCTACGGCCTGCGGAATGGACCGAGCATAAAATCAGGACATCTGCTTGCAACTAATAGCAAGCAGATGTCCTTTTTGCTTAATCATTTTGCAATTGTTCCAGTCTGATTTTGTCTGTAACCTCCACTGTTCCACGAGTCAGCCTGACCATACCCTCGTTCTGGAAATAGCGAAGCATTCGGGTAACTACCTCGCGGGCGGTGCCCATGTGGCCCGCAATGGTTTCATGGGTAATCTTGAGGATGTTTGTTTCCTCTAAGCTGCATTCCTCCAGCAGAAATTCTGCCAGCCTTTTATCAAAGCTTTTCCACATGATCTGCTCCATGAGCCACATAACCTCAGAAAAACGGGTAGCCATAATTTCGTTGGTAAAATTAGCTACCACAGCAGACTCTTTCATAATGCGCTGATAAGTGTCAGCAGAAATAACCCACATCGTGGTATCCTTCTGCGCCTCAATGGTGATCTCAAACTGAATGCTGTTCATCATACAGGAGGCGGAAAACAGGCAAATATCCCGATCAAACAAACGATAGAGGCTAATCTCCCGTCCTTCATCGGAAAGAATATAGGCACGAAGCTGTCCGCTTCTTACCAGCAGAAGACCGGTACACTCCACAGTTCCGTTGTGAATCACAGTCCCTTTGTCCACTTTTCGTAAAACTGCATTTCGCTCCAAAATCTGCTGCTGGGTCGGTGTCAGTTTGTTCCAAATTGGAAAATAGGATGAAAAATCCATGGGTACACCTCCTTGAATACACATAGTATAAAATAATTTATGGCATATGTCAATAATTCCGTTGACATATAGGAAAAGGAGATGTACAATGGTCGTATAAATGGCATATGCCGCAAATAATATGGAGGTGAATCTATGCCAAGACCGAGAAAATGCAGAAAAGTTTGTTGTTTGCCGGATAATGATGGTTTTGTTCCGGTTCGTGGCGGCGAGGAACTGACTCCCATTGTCCTGAATGTGGATGAGTATGAATCCATTCGCCTGATTGACCGTGAAGGTTTTTCTCAGGAGCAATGCGGAGAATATATGCGTATTGCCAGAACAACGGTTCAGCAGATTTATGCAGCTGCCCGCAAAAAACTGGCCGATGCGCTGGTTGAGGGACTTCCTCTGCGAATCGAGGGAGGGGATTTTACACTCTGCAGCGGAAACAGCGCAGCCTACGGGTGCAAAAATTGCTATCAGCAAAAAATCCATCCGATGCACGAAAAACCGAAAGGAGATAATATTATGAGAATTGCAGTCACTTATGAAAACGGAGAAATCTTTCAGCACTTCGGTCACACCGAACAGTTTAAAATCTACGATGTGGAAGATGGAAAAATCATTTCGTCTGAGGTTGTGGATGCTGGCGGCAGCGGACATGGTGCACTGGCAGGCGTCCTGAGCGCACTGAAGGTGGATGCCCTGATCTGCGGCGGTATTGGCGGCGGTGCCCAGATGGCACTGAGCGATGTGGGTATCCGGCTTTATGGTGGTGTTTCCGGCAACGCTGATGCAGCAGCAGAAGCACTGGCAGCAGGCGAGCTGGACTTCAACCCCGATGTCCGGTGTGATCATCACGACCACCATGGGGAAGGTCACTCTTGCGGTTCCCACGGCTGCGGCCATCACTCCTGCGACTGAAATAGGTGATTAAGTCACGGAATATGTGTCGTGATTTGATAAAATATAGATAAAGGAGGCGGTAAAACCTATAAAACAATATGTTTGCGGCATTTGTGGATATATTCACGATGAAGCTGTCGGTGGCAAGTGGGAAGACCTACCTGCCGATTGGAAGTGTCCTGTCTGTAAAGCAGGCAAAGACGCTTTCAAACCCAAAGAAGAAAAAACAGCGTCCCAGGAGGTCCTTGAAAAGCCCCATGTGGACAAGGAACTCTCTCCCATGGAAATGAGCATCATCTGCTCCAATCTGGCCCGTGGCTGCGAAAAGCAGTATCTGCCCCAGCAGGCAGATGATTTCAGAAAACTGGCAGAATTCTTCAGAAGCAAGGCTGCGCCCGTCGAGGAGGCCAGCACAGCCAAGCTGCTGGAACTCATTGACAAGGATTTGTCTGTAGGGTATCCCTATGGCAATGCTATAGCCGGTGAAAAGCCTGATCGGGGTGGTCTGCGCTGTCAGGTGTGGAGTGAAAAGGTTACCCGAATGCTCCAATCTCTGCTGACTCGATATGAATCTGAGGGAGACAAGATGTTGGAAAACACCGGTGTCTGGGTTTGCACGGTCTGTGGTTTTGTCTATGTTGGTGACATAGCTCCGGAGCTATGTCCGGTGTGTAAGGTTCCCAGTTGGAAATTTGAAAAAATGGAAGGGAGGGCATAACTATGGCTGAAAAATATGCAGTAAGAAATCTTCGCTTATGTACCAAGGATTGCCTTTGCCTCTATGTCTGCCCAACCGGAGCGACTGATACAGAGAACAGCATCATTGATCCTGAAAAGTGTATCGGCTGCGGTGCCTGTGCCGAAGCCTGTACATCCTCTGCAATCTCTATGGTTCCAAAAGAACTGCCGCCGCAGCAGCCGAAAGAAGAAAAAGTTGTCGAAGCACTTCGTGGCTTAGTTCAAAGCAAAGCCAATGCAGAGAACATTGCTTCGCAGCTTCCTGATGTCTTGAGCGTCGCTGTGGAAAAATCCTCTCGCCTGATGGCTGAGGATCTGTGCAGAGAAGCCGGCTTTATGCTGCCTCAGAGCAGCAACACCAGATCGTTTCTGGAAAGTATTAAAACGTATCCCGGCATTCCTGTGGATGCTGTGGAATCCCTGTTACATACCATTCAATTCAATGAAAAAACGGAGGAAAAGAAAATGGAAAAGTGGAAATGCTCTGTCTGCGGTTACATTCACGAAGGCCCTATGACACCTGATTTTAAGTGCCCCATCTGCAAGCAGCCCGCCGACAAGTTTGTGAAGATTGAGGATGCTGCGGCTCCTGCAAAGAATCCCTATGCAGGCACCAAAACCGAGAAAAATCTGTGGGAAGCCTTTGCTGGTGAATCTCAGGCACGCAACAAATATACTTACTTCGCTTCAGTAGCCAAGAAAGCCGGTTACGAGCAGATTTCTGCTCTGTTCCTGCATACTGCACAGAACGAGATGGAGCATGCCAAGTTGTGGTTCAAAGCTCTGGGCGAGCTGGGCGATACTGCCGAGAACCTGCTCCATGCTGCTGAAGGTGAGAACGCCGAGTGGACGGATATGTATGACCGCATGGCTCGTGAAGCTGATGAGGAGGGATTCCATGATCTGGCTGAACAGTTCCGTGGCGTAGCTGCCATTGAGAAGATGCACGAGGAGCGCTACCGCAAGCTTTTGAGCAACGTGGAGACCATGCAGGTGTTTGAGAAGAGCGGCGTTACCATCTGGGAGTGCCGTAACTGCGGACATATCGTAGTAGGAACCAAGGCTCCTGAGATCTGCCCTGTCTGCAAGCATCCTCAGGCATTCTTCGAAGTGCGTGCGGAAAATTACTAAGAATCAATAGCCTATAGATGATGGAAGTATAAAAGGCAGTATGCCGCCTGTCGGTTTCCCGGCAGGCGGTTTTTTACAGGAGGATGCCTATGGGAACGGACTGAGACTGGTACTGCAGAAGTTATCCAAACATATCCTTGTATTTGAAACCCCGGAAGCTGCAAGAAAAAAGCTTGGAAAGAAAAAGCCTATGCTTTGGGTTGTTACAGAAGCTCTGACAAAACAGCCGAATCAGCCATGGCGGGCGGATAAAAGAACACCCGTAATTCTTCTATCCAATCAACCGGAATCAGAAATAACGATTGAAAAGAATACGGGTAAGGTGATCATCTTGCCTGTTCCCGTTCTACCAGAAACGCTCCGTAATGCAGTTAAGGCTTATCTTTTGATAAAGGAGGGGAAGCAATAAGAATGATTATTATTATCTTATCAATCATATCACTACTACTTCTTCTTACTTCTTTCCTCTATATTCAAAAGAAAAAAGTGATGTCGCTTCAACAGCAGATTGGTGATCTCCAAAATAAAATTAGTATTCTTGAGAAACAATATCTTGCAGCTGAACAGTATAACGATTCTCTCAGGCAGGAAGCATACACGGTTCATTTATATGCTTCTCTCTCGCTGGAGGAGGCAAGAAAAACATCCATAAAAGATAAGCAGTCTCAAATCATCTGTTCCAGTGAACATATCCTCGAGTTACTTAATAACGAAAAATTTTAGTGCTGCAGCAATGTCGCACTATTTTATGTGATCTCATCACCGAAATGTTATTTTAGATTGGCTATACTATCATTAAACAAAGAAAAGGAGCTTGAAATATGACAGTGATCAATATCAATAGAAATCAATTTGAAGAAATGGTGCATAGCGGAAAGACTGTTCTGGTGGAGTTTTCAGCCCCTTGGTGCGTATATTGCCGCCGTCTGGCTCCAGCATTGGAAAGCGTTGCTGAGGAATATAAGGATACGCTGGTATTCACTGCTGTCAACATTGATGATGAACCGGAATTGGCTGAGACCGAGGCTATTGAAGTTGTCCCTACTCTGCTAATCTATCACAGCGGACAGACTCTTGGCTCTATCGTCGCTCCGGAATCCAGAGCGCAGCTGGTGGCTTTTATTGAGGAAACCTTACAGCACCGGACTCAGGAAGTAAATTATGCGCAGCATATCTATGACATGATCGTTGTAGGTGGCGGTCCCGGCGGGTATACCGCAGCCCTTTATGCTGCAAGAGCAGGAATGGACACCGTGGTTTTAGAAAAGCTGTCTGCCGGTGGGCAGATGGCTCTGACCGAGCAAATCGACAACTATCCCGGCTTCGAGGATGGCATCGACGGTTTCTCCCTGGGAGAAAAAATGAAGCGAGGAACGGAGCGGTTTGGTGTGGAAACCAAGCTGACTGAGGTGCTGTCTCTGGAACTGTCAGGTTCTGTAAAGAAAGCTGTGACCAGCGAAGGCGCTATGTACGCAAAATCCATCGTATTGGCTACAGGAGCCGGTCCCAGAGAGCTGGGTGTTGATGGGGAACAGGCGTTAATCGGTAAAGGTGTCCATTACTGTGCGGCCTGTGACGGAATGTTCTATCGGAACAAAACGGTTGTAATCGCAGGAGGTGGCAATACCGCTGCGGCGGATGCGCTGATTCTCTCCCGTATCTGCAAAAAAGTCATCGTCGTCCACCGCAGAGGCACCCTAAAAGCAACAAAGATCTACCATGAACCTTTGATGAAAACAGAAAATGTAGAATTTCTCTGGGACAGTGAGATTATAGCTCTGCTCCATAACGAAAAGCTGACCGGTATCCAGATTAGGAACGTGAAAACTGGAGAAGAAAGTACCCTTGCTTGCGATGGTGTATTTGTAAGCGTGGGAAGAAAGCCTTCCACCGAATTGATGAAAGATCAGATTGAGATTGATCCGGCTGGATACATTATTGCAGATGAGAGTACCCGCACCAACATCCCCGGTGTGTTCGCCGTTGGGGATGTCCGCACAAAGGCATTACGGCAGGTCGTAACTGCTGTAGCCGATGGGGCAACTGCTGTTCACTATGCAGAGGAATATTTAGCAGGAGGAATGTGAGATGAAAGAAAAAATTAAAAATGGCTGAAGCCAGTTCTTTTTACCGCAGGCGGCGCATTAGTTGGCCTTGCATATTACTACTTTGTGGGATGCCCCACTGGAGCTTGTCCGCTGACTTCTAACCCGTTCATCACGATGGCCTATATGGGCTTTATCGGCTGGCTGTTGTCCGGTATTTTCGGAAAGGGGTGCAGCGGTTCATGCAATACGCAGTAGCTTTCCTGGAGGGCATTATCACCTTCATATCACCCTGCCTGCTTCCCATGCTGCCCATCTATATCTCCTATTTTGCAGGTGGTGGAGAACGCAGCACAAAAAAGTTTCCTGCGGTGTTTGTGTAGCAAGCAGATTGGGAGCCAGTTTCTGTCCAAGCTGTTTATATAGAATTCCTGCGCCACCTAAAATGAGAACAAACACAAGAACGAGTATCATTATTATCTTCTTTTTATTCATAAACCCTCCTCAACTAAGCAGGCTGCAGCTTGCCCAAAAGTTTAGGACAACGGATTTCCCGATAAAATCCGAAAGATGAACTTCATTTCCATCCAGATCGTAAACTGTAAAATCCGGTGCCAATATCTTTTCTGATTCATTCTCTTGTGTTGTTGGAGTGGAGGCTTCTGTGGATTCCAATGGTGCCTGCCAAAGTGCCCATGGAAGATTATAAGGATTGCTGCCAATCCCATACCGGCAAGGATAGCCAGGGAAGTCCACAGTGCCTTTACGATGCAGTAGATGGAGCAGCCTGCAATCACCAGAAGCAATAGAGCAATCACATGAGAGGAAATGTTGGTAATCAAATTTCCGAGGATACAAGCAACAGTTACAATGAACAACAACGGCAGTGCCAATACCTTCAAAATCATCTTCATAGGAACAACCCCTTTCTTTTGACCATATTGTACATTGAGAAGTGACGAACTGCAATGATGTCACCACCTATGTAACAGCCAAAGGGCGTTGAGCATAAAAAGAGGGCGCACTGGCTATTTGTGAACCAATGCGTCCCGTTCATTCTGTTTTCAGTTCGACAAACTGGAATTTTCACCTTACTGTGGAAAACCATACAAACTAACATAAATAATCAAAGAAATAACATCAATCAAAACAATTTCTCCAAAAATAATTGCAGCAATCTTCAATCCCTTTTTTGCCTTCTTCTTGTTTTCATCAGTTAAGACTTTTTCCTTTAGTTTGATTGCAATTTCTGACTTAGAGGAAGCTTCTCCTATTTGAGTTGGTACTTTATCCATTACTAGCTCATCCAAAGAAATTTCGAACATATCACTAATAGCAATCAGTTTTTCCATATCAGGTGTCGAGTCCCCCTTCTCCCAACGCGAAACAGCCTTGGCACTTACACCCAAACGTTCCGCCACATACTCCTGAGTCAACCGTTTTCCCTGTCTCAGCTTTCTGAGATTCTTTGTAATTGTTTTATTCATTCTATGCTCTCCTTTTTATCCTTCGCAAATCCGACGCGCCATCAAATTTACTTTTTCCAACATTAAGAAGACTTCTTGCCCTTTATGATACAGGAAACTCTCCAAACAATCCTCCTCTTAATTTAAGGGGAGGACTCCCAAAAACCGAGAGTCCTCCAACACATTTATATTTAGTTCCCGGCAACACTTCCGTAAAGCATTCCATCCATCCTTACGCTTCCCGTACCTTCCGGAACGGATTCCACCGTCCCTTTGCATAGCAAATCAAAAACAGCACAAACAGGAACAGATTGTGCGCAATCATGCACGCCCAGGCTGCCACCAGCCCCAAATCAAAGAAGCTCGTACAAATAAAGGTTCCTACGATGCGCACCAGCCACATGCCGACGATGTTGTATACAAACGGCCGCTTCGTCTCGCCCACGCCCTGCATCATGCCCTCCATAATAATGGAGAAGCCGAAGAACGGTTCCGATACCGCCACCATCCGAAGCACTGTGGTTCCGAGGCGAATGATCTCCTCCGAATCAGAAAAGATACTTACCAGCGCCGGTGCCGCAAAGAATAACGCAGCTCCCGAGAATATCATTAAAGCAATTTCAATCGGGAAGAACATCCGTGCCAGCTCTTTCAGGCGCTTTTCATCGTTGGCTCCATAGGCATTGCCCGCCAAGGTTGCTGCCGCCGTTTGCATACCGTAGCCCGGAATGTAAAAGGCGGATTCCACCGTATTGGCAATGGTATGTGCCGCCGTGGACACATCCCCCAAAGCATTTATCATAGACGCAAATGCCACATAGCCCAGGGATGTCCCGAAGCGCTGCAGCATATTCGGCATGGCCACCCGCAGACAAGGCTTTATAATCTTCATATCCGGCTTTAAGGACTGTCCCTTCGGAGACACCGACGGGTGCCGCCAAAGTACAATCGTAATTAATATACCTCCTACGATATAAGCAATGGCACTGGCCACCGCCGCACCGATCACGCCAAGGTCCGCGCCCCACATGGTAAATGTAAAGGAAAATACCGTAAGCTCTCTGGTGGGATAAATCAGTAAAAAGTTCAATACCACATTGACAAGATTCACCACCACACCGATTTTCATCGGTGATTTCGTATCTCCCGCCGCCCGGAGCACCGTACCGAAAATGGTACTGGCTGTCCGGAATAACATCGGCAAATATAAAATCAGGAAATACTGTCCTGCCAAATCCCGGATTCCTTCATCCACTTGCATCCATTTCGGAATCTGTCCGGACAAGCCTACCGTTATCACCGTAACCACGATACCTACCGCCAGCACGGAAAGCACCGCCTGAGAAGCGGCCCGCTTAGCAGAGTCTTTTTCTCCGGCTCCCAGCGCCTTTGCAATAAACGCCAAAAATCCCACGCCCACTGCAGAGATGGTACTACCCACCAGCCAGTTCAACGTGGTGGTGGCGCCTACCGCTGCCGTAGCCTGGGTTCCCAGACTACCTACCATAGCAGTGTCGATATATTGCACGGCAGTCTGCATGAGCTGCTCTAACATGGTAGGCCATGCCAGCGCCCAAATCACACCGGCCATACCGAAATTGAGCCGGCGTTTTTTACTCTGTTCCATAACTAAATCCTCTTTTAATTAGTCCTACTGCTCCGGCTTTTTCTTCGGCGGGCGCAGTCCCATAAACTGATAGAAATAGGTCTTTAACATACCGTTGTAAATCTTGCGGTTCTTGTCCGCCTGACGACCGAAATACTTCTGGACCTCCTCGTAGGAGGTAATCATGTAACAGGACCATCTATCTAATCCCGCAAAGGCCTTTCCGAACTCCTGATACAGGCCAGGCAGAGCCCTTTTCTCCTCCAGACGCTCGCCGTACGGCGGGTTCGTAATGACAAAACCGTACTTTTTCGCATGGCTTAACTGACTCACCGGACGCTGCTGGAAATGTGTATTCATATTTTTATAGGCAATTTCTGCACAGAATTTTTTTGGATATCCTCTGTCCAGTAAAGCCTTGTATAACTCATCAGTTCGTTCCGATGCCATAAGCAGCCACTCCAGTAATTATAAAATTCATTAAATCAAAATTCCTTCCAGATGATCCAGCTCATGCTGACAGATCTGTGCCGGCCAGCCACTGAGTTTCTGCCGCTGCTTTTTCCAGTTCATATCATAATATTCTACTTCGATATTTTCATATCGTGTCGTTTTTCTTACACCGGAAAGAGACAGGCATCCTTCCTCCATGTCATCATCTCTTTTTCTGTGAGTTACTGAATTCATCCATCATATAAGAAGATCCGGTAACCTCCCCAAATGCATCCTGTTTTCTTTTTCTTTTTTCCCTTGCATTTTCTTTCAGCATATCATTCTTGATTTTAATCTGTTGATTCAGACAACCAATCTGATCCATTACTTCATCATATAATTTCAATTGTTCAGAATCTGCAAACGGGAGGAGATTTTTCAAGTGTCGATATCTTTCTTCGATCAATTTCTTCCTTTTTTCTTAAACAATCCCATTTGATCAATCCCTCCGAACTATATAGTGATTATATCAACAAAATCATATTTCTACATGTAAACCTGTTCTTTACTGTCAGGTATCTTACAAAACGAAAAAGCAGGAATCACCTCGCCCGCTTACCCGTTAATACATAATGTGTTTTATTCGTGCTCAGATTTATTACTGAAATAATACCTGTCAAACTCCATCATGTTCACCAGCCTGAAATCATCTAAAAATAAAGCTAGTGTGATCTCCGGACCGATCTCTGGTATCTCATGCCCTGGTACGATAAGGGATGCCATTTTCACTGGGGAGATCACCTTGTGTTCAGGATTTATTCCATAAAAAGATACTTTACCGCCATCCTTTCTAGGTAATGTAACACCTTTTGCCTCTGCGCCAAAATGCCGGATGATACCAAATGCCTCTTCCTTTTTACATTCCAGTAATATCGGGAATGATCCCATAGCCCATTTGTATGCTTTCATATTGCCTGCTCCTTTTCATTTATACGTATAAATCGTGGACCGATTGCTACAAAATATGTTCACTTCATGGGGTGCGTCTGCTCCAACAGCCACTTTATACCTTTTGCAAGCCGCTTCTCCGGTTCTGCAAAATGCCCGCCGGAATTCCATTCCAGTACCGTGGCAGTTACATTAGTATCCGCCTTTAAGATATCTTCCTGCATTCTCGTCCGTTCACCGACCTGTGCCATGATGCGATTCTTTGTTTTTTCTTCTTTTTTGCCAAGACTTAAGTACACATTTACTGGTGCCACTACCTGATGAGAAGCTACATAAGCATCCCACCCAGGGAACCATAACGAACCAGAACAGCTTGCGATCCCTGAAAACACATCCGATTCATATGCTGCCCAGAGTGCAAAAAGACCCGATAAAGAATATCCGATCAGGAACTGCTCCCTGTTATCGCCCAGTTGTGCCTTCATATGTGGGATCAGTCTATCTGTCAGCCAGGAAAGCATTTCCCTTCCCTGACCAAGAAACTCCTGATCACCAAAGACAGCCAGAGTTTCCCACGGAGAAAAGTCCCTGTTCCAGTCATCACAAAGAAATGCCACAAGAACATATTCCCTGTCAGGAAGTTCCATTTGCAGAGCCGTAATGAGACTCTCCACCTCATCTTCCTTATGTAAAAATGTTCCCCAGAATATAACAGGTCCTGTACTTCCCACCTCGTGGATGAAGCAGTTCCTTTCCTCGATCCGGCATCTCACTGACATATCTTCCTCCTGCGCTGTTTCCATCTCTCTTTCATTATCTTGCTCTCCCTGTAGGCAAAAGTAACTTTCCTTACTGATGCTGCGTGAGTTTCCCTATCTAGAAGAAGCCCGGCCTCCGCATCTTCCTTGCTTCCCCGGGCTCTTTCTCTATAGATTTCTCTATTTTTCTGTGGGTTATCACTCCTATACAGGCCGTCATTCTTTTCAATGATTTTTCTGTATTAATCATATACTATCATATATTTTATTATAAGCTTACAAAAAATCATTATTTTTTATACGAAAAACTGAGAAAATTTGAAGGAAAAACTGCCTAGAAAAAAATGCGGCTGAAAAAATCCAAACAAGGATTTTTTGCGGCCAAAAACAGAAAGTATTTATCAAAATAAAAATATCCTGAACAAGTTGCAGAGCCAGAAAGCTCTGTAACTGTCAGGATATTTTTGTTTGGTGCTGTCAGCTCTAAAAAACGTTATTTACCGACAGCTCCCTGTTTTGTTTTAATGATATTTATGCATCCGTACATAATAGCTGATGCATAAGATCACAGTGGCTCCGCTCCATGCTGCAATCTCTGCAAAGAAAATACCGTCCTGTCCGATAAAATGGGGAAGGATCAGTGCAGCACTGATACGCATGACAAATTCAGCCATACCACTTACCATAGGCATTAAGGTATCTCCCAGCCCCTGAAGTACAGATCTGTACACGTACAGGAAGTACAAAACCCAGAGCATGGCAGCCATAATAGAAAGGTATTTAAAAGCAATTGCCAATACCTGCTGTGTCTGCTGCGGTTCACCTGAGATGAAAAGTGAGAGAATATTTTTTCCAAATAAAAACATGGCAGCAGAAATGATCAGTGAAGTAAGCAGGGAAAGCAGCATACTGCTGCGGACGCCTTTTCTGATCCTGTCAATCTTTCCGGCTCCCAGATTCTGACCCACATAGGTAACGATGGCATATCCATAGGAAATAGCAGCCATTTCCAGCAGACCATAAAGCTTGTTTGTAGCTGTAAATCCTGCTACAAAAAGGAAACCGTAGCCATTGATCACATACTGGACTACCAGACCGCCCACACCGATGATGATATTCTGAAATACAACAGGAATACCAAGCTTCATCAGGCGGGCATTCATGCCGGAGGCAGGCATAAAATCTGCTCTGGTCAGATGAACGATATCAATTCTGCGTAAAATCAGGAAACAGTAAACAGCGGAGAAGCTCTGTGCAATCACAGTTGCGATTGCTGCTCCTGCCACACCCCATCCGAAGCCTGCCACAAAAAGGATGTCCAGTGAGACATTCAGCACAGATGCGATGATCATTGCGGTCAGCGGTGTTTTACTGTTTCCCATAGCCCTTAGAGCAGAGGCAAACATATTATAGGCTGCTGTAGCGGGGATTCCACAGAAAATGATGCGCAGATATAACAGAGACATTCCGATAATATTGGAAGGTGTATGCAGCCCTGTTAATACCAGCGAAGCAAATGACTGGCTGAGAATCAATACTCCGGCTGCGATGAATGCGGTCAGCCGGTAACTGTGAGCCAGAGATTTACGCAGATTTTCGAAATCCTTTGCCCCATAATACTGGGAGAGTTGAATAGAAAATCCCTGAGTGAGTCCTGTGGATATTCCTGTGACAACCCACATCAGAAAGTCAACAGCACCCAGTGCGGCAAGAGCCTCCACACCTGCAACCTGGCCAACAACCATGGTATCCACCATTGTATAAAGCTGCTGACAGATATTTCCCAGCATCAGGGGAATTGCAAAAAGAATGATCAACCGTCCCGGTGAACCGGAGGTCATATCCTGAATCTTGGTTTTCATTAGTATAAAAGGTCCTTTCCGGAGCATATTTGAAAAAGTTTAGAAATGATTATTCGAATATGCCCTGATATTTACATTGATAATTTTAAATCATTAACGTGAAAAATGAAATATAATATTTCATCAGAATGATATAAATTTATCAATACCTGCTATAAGCAGCATGTTGTTGAAATTATTATGCATAGCGCCTGAGAGGAGTTTTTGATTGCTATTTTTTAAAATACAGATATATAATAGAAGGCAAGTCTTTACGGAAGGAGACAAGAATTATGCTGAAAAGATTCACTAAAAATGTAACCCAGAGTGTTGCCGGAATGATCGGGATTTCCGTTTATGTTCTGGCAGATACTTTCTTTATATCTGTATATTCCGGTGCTGACGGACTGGCTGTTCTCAATTTGATCCTTCCGGTTTATGGACTGATCTATGCGATTGGGGCTATGATCGGGATTGGTTCCGCTACCAGGTATGCCATAAGCAGGGCAAAAGGAGAAAATACAGAACATTATTTCGTACAGTCAGTAACCTGAAGCATACTGGTTGCAGTTCCATTTATGCTGATCGGAATTTTTATTCCGGACAAAGCATTGGCTTTGCTGGGTGCAGATGCCGGACTGATCGGACTCGGAGAACGGCTTACCAATTATTTGTAAGAAAAGAAAAGCAGGAATGGAGTTGCCCCAAAGCTAACCATTCCCGCTCTCTTTCTATTCCGTCGGCATTTGTATTATTGCCAGAATTTCCCACTCTATTCCAGAGGTCGGGTGTGGGCAGCGCCCACAAAAAGCAATTAATACAATGCTTTATTTGTCATGCAAAAAAATCAAAAAAGATGTATAAACTCTTCTCACATGGGCATACTGTAAATAGAAAGACAGATTCGACAACACCAAGATCTTTAAGTTGACAGCAAAATTTTACATATCCAATTCTTATCAGAAAGATTTACTTTCCAAAGACACAAGATTTTTTACGCCCTCAAAAGCTTAGATTTTTGTCTTGACAACTGAACCACCATAAAATCCCGAAAGAAGTAAATCAGCATAAACTAATTATCCATTTACGCCTTCTAAAGATAATTAACGATACAGCAAGCCTGAATAATTCCTCCGTGGTAAGCAAGGTATAAACACCAACAATTCCCCACTTGAATACATATGCTGCAAGCAGACATAGGGGAATTCCAATACACCATGTGCCAACAATATCAATAATCATAATGATTTTGGTGTTGCCGCCACTTCTTATAATTCCTCCGCCAAAATGTGGAATCAAGCATAGGTAACAGGATGGCAACGGAGAATGATTTGGCATTACGCAGTCCTTTGGCTATATTATTAGGATGAAAGTCAAGTTCTTTGATTGCTTCTTCTATCGCCAGGCGTGTGCTTTCTTTTACTGTTTTGCCATTAATGTATTTGGAAACAGTACCTACAGAAAGACCGGCACGAGCTGCAACATCACGTATTGTTGAGGCCATAATAACGCCTCCCTTCTTAATGCGATTGGCTTATAAAAATATTAGCATAATTGCAGAAATTATTTAACGCTGTTAAAGATGCATATATTCCTTAATGAATCCTGTGATTGCTGTTCGCTCCGTTCACAGCAACTTGGTCAAAATCCATTCCACTTGCTGTAAACTGTCAGGAATGCTATATTATAAGAAATATCTGTCGTACTGTACAGTTGTACCAAAAATAAAATGTATGGGAAAGACGGTGAAAAAATGATACCGCCTGTAAGAATACACGGACGGAAATGGGATGTGGAGGAATGGAGCATGTTTAAAGAAATTAGAGATGAACGGGCTTTCAACGGGATTTTAAATCAGATTATAGAGAACATTCAGAATGGCAGTCTCAAAGCGGGCGATGCCCTTCCGGCGGAGCGGACAATGGCGGAGATCATGGGAGTATCCAGACCGGCAGTCAGAGAAGCTTTGAGAGCACTGGAACTGCTGGGAATAGTCAAGCCGGTGCCGGGAGGCGGAAATTATATTACGGAGGACCTGGATACCTGGCTGATCGAACCTTTATCCATACTTTTTAAATTAAATAATGGATATCTGCGCCAGAATCAGCAGTTCCGTGCGGCACTGGAGCGAGAAGCGGCAATTCTTGCGGCACGAAAGTGCACACCGCTGGATGCAGCAGAATTATGGGTGATTCTTGCACGGCTGGACGCCGCAGAAGATGAAAAGATACGGGGTGAACTGGATCGCGAACTTCACAAGAAGATTGCAAAGATCGCAGATAACCCTATGGTTTACAGTGTCCTTGCGGCAGCAGATCAGCTTACTGAGAATATTGTTTCCGGGACGAGAGACTACATTATGAAAAAGAATAATTCTGTCAGAGAGGTTGATGACCAGCATCATCGGCTTGTTAAGGCAATCATCAACGGAGATGCAGAACAGGCGGAACGATGTATGTCTGAACATATGGATACGATTGAACGTTATATGGAAGAAATGCAAAAAGAATCCTGAGAAATTTTGGGCATTTTTACAGAATAAATTGATATGACCTCTATTGCATTTTGGTAATACCAGCGGTATAATTAAAATATAAATTGGTAATGCCAATAAATAAAACCGGCAACACCAGAAGGAGGGACGAAACAATGGGATATGTGAAATGGTCACATGAGACACTGAATCATTTTTGCGGAGACGTATTCAAGGCGTTTGGTTTTACAGAGGAAGAAAGCAATCAGATCAAGGATGTGCTTCTTACGGCTGACCTTTATGGAATAGAAAGTCATGGCATGCAGAGAATGGTGCGTTATCATAAGGGAATCGAAAAGGGAACGATCCATCCGCAGGCAAAGCCTGAAATTGTATTTGAAACACCGATATCTGCAGTGATTGATGGTCATAATGGAATGGGACAGCTTATTTCCGTTTATGCAATGAAAAAAGCAATCGAAAAAGCCAAAAAGACCGGAGTTGGAATTGTAACTGTCCGTGAGTCTAATCATTTCGGTATCGCCGGATATTATGCAAAGATGGCGTGCGATGAGGGACTTCTGGGAATGGCCTGTACAAATTCAGAGGCTATTATGGTTCCTACGTTTGGCAAAAAAGCCATGCTTGGATCAAACCCAATCGCAGTAGCTATGCCGGCAGACCCGTATCCGTTTTTCTTTGACTGTTCTACCACGGTAGTTACAAGAGGAAAACTCGAAATGTACAATAAAATGGAGAAACCACTTCCGGATGGATGGGCCCTGGACAAAGATGGTCATGCAAGTACAGATGCACCGGATGTCCTTTCCAATATTGTTGCAAAGAAGGGCGGTGGAATCATGCCCCTTGGTGGAAATGAAGAGGTTACAGGAAGCCACAAGGGATATGGATATGGTATGCTGTGTGAACTATTCAGTTCCATTCTTTCTATGGGTGTTACTTCGGATCATTGCTGCACATTCCCGGATAAAACAGGAATCTGTCATGGATTTATGGCAATCGATCCGGCTGCATTTGGTGATCCTCAAGCAATCCGCAGACACTTTTCAGAATACCTGGAAGCTTTGAGAGAAAGTCCGAAGGCAGAAGGCAAAGATCGTATTTATACACATGGTGAAAAAGAAGTTTTGGCAGAAAAAGATAGAAGAGAGCATGGATTACCTGTAAACGATAATACGATGGTCGAACTTGCTAATCTGTGTGGATATCTCGGACTTGACTTTAATAAATATTTTGATGGATATGAGCTTCCAAAAGAAAGCAAATTCTTTACCGGTAATTATTAATAGATTAGAAGATTGCTGTGAACGGAGTGAACAGCAACAATAGAAGAGTCGAATGATACGGTTTCGCAAAATTTAAGATACCAGGGAGGACAATAGAAATGGATTATGCAAAAGAATCTTTAAGACTGCATGGAGAATGGAAAGGTAAGATTGAAGTTGTAACAAGAGTACCTGTAGAAAATAAGGATGATCTGTCACTTGCCTATACACCAGGTGTTGCACAGCCTTGTCTCGAAATCCAGAAGGATGTGGATAAATCTTATGATCTTACCAGAAGATGGAACATGTGTCTGGTAGTAACTGACGGTTCAGCTGTTCTTGGACTTGGAAATATCGGACCAGAGGCCGGAATGCCGGTAATGGAAGGAAAATGTGTACTTTTCAAGGCATTTGGCGATGTAGATGCATTCCCTCTTTGTATCAAGAGCAATGATGTAGATGAGATCGTTAATACAATTTATCTGATCTCCGGTTCTTTTGGCGGAGTAAATCTGGAAGATATTTCAGCACCGAGATGTTTTGAAATTGAGAAGAAATTAAAAGAAAAATGTGATATCCCGATTTTCCACGACGATCAGCATGGTACAGCGATTATCACTCTTGCCGGTCTGACCAACGCACTGAAGGTTGTAGGAAAGAAAAAAGAAGATGTTCGTATCGTTATGAACGGAGCAGGAGCTGCTGCAATTTCTATTGCACGTCTCCTTCTGACAGCAGGATTCAAAGATATCACTCTCTGCGACAGAAAGGGTGCAATCTACGAGGGACGCCCGGAAGGCATGAATCCGATCAAAGAAGAAATGGCTAAAGTTACTAACCTGGCTAAAAAATCCGGTTCTCTTGCAGAGATGCTGGTTGGCGCTGATGTATTTATCGGTGTTTCAGCACCGGGTGCTGTTACAACAGAGATGGTTAAGACCATGAACAAAGATGCAGTTGTTTTTGCATGTGCGAACCCGACTCCGGAGATTTTCCCGGATGATGCAAAGGCAGGCGGAGCAAAAGTTGTTTCCACAGGAAGAAGTGATTTCCCGAACCAGATCAACAACGTACTTGCTTTCCCGGGAATCTTCCGTGGTGCATTTGATGTGAGAGCAAAAGAAATCAATGACGAAATGAAATTGGCAGCGTCTGAAGCACTTGCAAATCTGATCATAGATGAGGAACTTTCTCCGGAGTATATTATTCCGAAGGCATTTGATAAGCGAGTAGGACCAGCGGTAGCCAAAGCGGTTGCTGAGGCAGCAAAGAGAACCGGTGTAGCTCGTATTTAAACGAGATACGCAGGGGTAACACCGGAAAGTCATGAGACTGCACTGAAGGTCATGAAAGCGTGTCAGATAGAGGTTGTCGAATGAACGGATTACAAAAAGATATAGAATAAAGCAAAGTAGAAGGGCTGTCGGTTAATATCACATTTCGGCATCCTCAGTAGCAATTGAAAGGATCCCTGCAAGGACAAGGCTTGTTAGCCTTCCAGGTAGTGTAAAATAGTTTGTGTTTCTGGTAAAAAATGGCTCCTTTTTGGTAAGAATACAGATATGACTATTCTTATCGAAAAGGAGTATTTTTTATGGCAGTTGCAAAGGAACAAATTCGACAGATTATCTCTGAAAACAACATTAGTAGCGTTGCTGATGTATATTCTCTTCTAAAAGACAGCTTCAAAGATATTCTGCAGGAGCTGATGGAAGCCGAATTGGATGCAACCCTCGGTTATGAAAAAAATCATAAAGGAGACCTGCAGACAGACAATAAAAGAAACGGACATTCCACCAAAAACTTAAAAAGCCAATATGGGGAATTTCAGATCGATGTACCAAGAGACCGCAACGGAGAGTTTGAACCGAAACTGATCCCTAAATATCAGAGGGATATTTCCGGGATTGAAGAAAAAGTAATCTCTTTGTATGCACGTGGTATGAGTACACGTGACATTCATGATCAGCTTCAGGATCTTTATGGAATTGAATTATCAGCTGAAATGGTCAGCAAGATCACAGATAAGATTATTCCTCAGGTCAAGGAGTGGCAGTCCCGTCCTCTGAACCCGGTGTATCCTTTTGTCTTTATGGATTGTATTCATTACAAAGTTCGGGAGGATGGCAGGATCTTAAGCCATGCTGCTTATGTTGTTCTTGGTGTTACAGTGGAAGGGTATAAAGATATCCTCAGCATCACAGTAGGAGCCAATGAAACCAGCAAGTTCTGGCTTGGAATGCTCAATGATCTGAAGAATCGCGGAGTGAAGGATGTCCTTTTCTTCTGCGTAGATGGCCTTCCCGGCTTTAAAGAAGCCATCCAGGCAGTCTATCCGCAGGCAGAGATCCAGAGATGTGTCATTCATATGCTGCGTAATTCTTTCAAGTATGTAAACTATAATGATTTGAAGAAGTTTTCCTCGGATTTCAAAGCAGTATATAATGCACCAAATGAAACAGCGGCTTTGTCGGAATTGGAGAACATTAAGGAGAAATGGGGAAAGAAATATCCCTATGCTATCAGCAATTGGGAAAATAATTGGGAAGATGTAAGTTCCTTTTTCCAGTTTTCTAATGATATCAGACGCATTATGTACACGACCAACATCATAGAAGGATTGAACCGTCAATACCGGAAAGTCACGAAAACCAAGAGTGTATTTCCAAGTGATGCAGCGCTGGAAAAGATGCTGTACCTTGCCAGTGAAAATGTAATCAAGAAGTGGACGCAGAGATATCGGAACTGGGATCAGGTATTGAATCAGCTGATTGTCCTGTATGGAGAACGGCTTACCAATTATCTGTAAAAAAGGAAAAGCAGGAATGGCGTTGCTCCAAAGCTCACCATTCCCGCTTCCTTTCTATTCCGTCGGCATTTGTATTATTGCCAGAATTTCCCGATTCTATTCCAGAGGTCGGGTGGACAGTGTGAAATAATCTCTGTAAATCCAGATTTTCTATGATAATTGAGTGGGCTTGGGAGCGGTTATCCGCTTACAAGCCCTTGATTATTTTTATCAAAAACAAGATGGT